>VEQB01000485.1 GCA_018883485.1 Bacteroidota bacterium | reverse complement strand
GTTATAGCCCACCACATCGAGCCGGGGCACACCGGCTCCCTCCACGATAGTAAAAGTGTTGCCGGCTGAATGCAGGCCATTCATCGCGCAAATCTGATTTTCCAGATGGCAACCGATGCCGATGCGGCGATAGCCAAAGTCCTTGAACAGCGCCACCGCCTTGCCTTGCAAGGTTTGAATAAACGAGCTGCCGCCCACACTGCCGATATCTTGCACCGCGCGTTGACTGATGCGTTTGCGCACCCCGGGGGCATCATCGGTGATGAAGCGCGCATCAAATGCCACCACACCATCATTTAATTCGCCATTAAGTACCTTCTTATCTACCAAGGCAGGCAATTGATAGGTAATATTATTAGGATTCTTTTTGTCAACTTTAAAAGTAACAGCATATAAGTCTGTATAAGAATTGGTTGTCCAGCCATAAGCAGTGCTGCTTACGCCTTTTTCTCTATCAGAGGTAAAATACAATTGGTCTTTTTTGAACCACTGCGGAGCAAAATCTTCCCAACGCGTATTTAACGCCTTCACGTTTTCTACTTGGTAACGTGTTTTATCATTTTTCCATTTCAAGGCATTTTCGCAACCTTGCTTCATTCTTTCTACCTCAGCTCCTTTTTCATTAGATAGTTTCAGGTAATTATTAAATTCGATAATTGCCTCACTGTATTTGCCATTATTTTTTAAAGTCTTAGCCAACATATACTGGTTTTCGGCATTTTTAGGGTCAACTTTAATAGCTTTTCTATACCAGCTTTCGGCATTTTTCATGTCGTTCATCTTCCAATAGCAAAAAGCTGCGGTGTTTGCCGACTCAATTTTCTCATCTTTTTTCTTGGTACTAGAATACACTTTGCGGTAATTTTCTCCGGCAAAACCATATTCTTTTTTGGCCATATGTTCCCGCGCTGCTGCAATAGAGCCTTTCTTCGAGCACGAGCTCAGAAGGAACAAACTACCCATAAGGAGGGTAAAACTTACAACGAGTAAATGTCTTTTATTCATGAATGATTCAATTTAAGCGAAACTTAAACAATGCAAGTTTATTAAATTTTGCTCACTTATGTCAAAAAAAAAGCGGCCTTGGCCGCTTTTTTTTATTTTACGAATAACATTTCCCTGTATTTAGGGAGTTTCCATAGCTCATCATCCACTAAATATTCCAAAGAATCGCTTGCGTCTCTAATTGGATCAAACAGTGGTTTCACCTTTTTACAGATAGCCAATGCACTTTCGTGAGAGCTACCTGCATGGTGAGCTTTATCTAATTCGGCTTGCAATTTCTTAACGTTGGTATGTATGGTTTTAATGTGCCCACTAATTTCTTTTATCAAGCCAACATGTACCTCCGTATCAGATTTGGTTAAGCCAGCATCTTTCATAGCATCCACACTTTCGGCTAAATTACGTTGGTAGGCTATAGCTGCTGGTATCACATGAGAAATGGCCATTTGTGCCAATAATTTAGCTTCAATATCCAACTTCTTCACATACAATTCCTGCATAATTTCATAGCGTGCAGTTAATTCAATGTCATTAAAGATTTCATTCTTAACAAATACGTCTTTAGAAGATTTACTAATATAAGCATTTAAAGCTTCTGGTGTAGTCTTAATATTGCTTAGGCCACGTTTTGCGGCTTCTTTTACCCATTCTTCTCCGTAGCCATTGCCTTCAAATAAGATTTTTTTGCTGCTGGTATAGTAAGATTTTAATATTTCTAAAATGGCTTCATCTTTTTTCTTGCCCTTCTTCACCAATGCATCCACTTGTGTTTTAAAGAGGTTTAATTGGTTGGCCATAATGGTATTTAAAACAATCATGGCATTGGCGGAGTTTGCGCTTGAACCTACCGCACGAAACTCGAATTTATTACCTGTAAAGGCAAATGGAGAGGTTCTATTTC
>VEQB01000484.1 GCA_018883485.1 Bacteroidota bacterium | reverse complement strand
GTTTAGGCGGGTGCTAGCGTTTACTAACTAGTTGATTAAAAAATATGCGACTACTTATCCTAATAACTCTTTTGCTTTTTGCTTGCCAGAAGGATACAAAGCCCTTGCTGCCCGAAGCACCAACAGCATTTAGACAAACCAAAACCATTACCTATGATAGTATTGAGGTGAAGGTAGTAATTGATAAACCCGCTCTTAATGAGGTAGATGTTTTATTGGTATTTCATGGAACTGTTGCATATGATAGTAGCCTTTTAACAGCTGCCAATAATACACTCGATAAATTCAAGGGTATTTTAGACAGAAAAGACATGATGTTAGTGAGTGTAGCGTATGAGCAAGAGAATGTATTATTGGGCGATAATATTGTGCAAGGAGAAGCCGCTTTATTATGGCTAAAAAACAAGGCAAGTAAAGAATTAGGTATAAGTATAAGAAAGATATTCTTAGGCGGACATTCGCAAGGAGGCTATATGGTAACTCGCCTCAATACCCTGCACCAAACAAATGGTGTTATTGCCAATGCGCCTGGACCATTAAACCTTGTGTATAGGTGTCAACTAGAAGAAAAAGGGCAAATTCAATCTGGAGCAGTTTGTACCAAACTAAAAAACGTGTATGGAACAACTGCTGCAAATCCAGATGCCTATTTTCAAAGATCCTTACTTAACTTCACCAATGGTTTTAAGTCTGATATGCTATTTGTGCAAGGCTTAAATGACACACAAATTCAAATGTATTCGTGGCCAACGTTTAAACAAAATGTATTGAGCTGCACTACCTGCAAGAACAGCAAGTTTGTTGAGATACCCGGTGGCGAACATGGCGCTCTATTTGATAGTCCGGCAGCAAAGGCTGAATTTAATGATTTTATTAATAGTCATTGATCCTGGTTAAAGAATGCGTTGAAACAACCCAAGACCATTCAAGATATGCAACCAAAATGGTTAAAAAGAGAATCAGAAATTGGGAACCAAAGTATTGAATGATATATCATTCATAAAGTCAAAATAAACTTATTATGACTGATATATCATACAAAAATTGGCTATTCATGAGTGATGATTAATTAAGCATAAAAAGGCTGCTGAAACTCTCGAAGATATAAGCCATAAGGTAAACCGATGGAAAAGTTTTGCGAATGAAGTTGAAGTACTTCCTAAATTAAGAGATGAGATTAACAAAACATTGATAAAGCTTTAATTTTTGTCTAAAATAAACGAATTTCATTTTATTATACCCCTTCGGGTATATTATTGAAAAATCGCAACTAATTATACCCTATATGGTATAAAAGAGTCTTAGAAATGCAAAATTATACCATATAGGGTATAATATATATGAATTTTACTATATTTGCACCCTAAAGGGTATAATAATGAAACTAAGTTCATTTGTAAAAGAAAAAAGAAATGCAGCAAATCTTACACAGCCTGAGCTTGCAGAAAAAGCTGGTGTTGGTCTACGTTTTCTTCGCGAAATGGAGCAAGGTAAAGAATCGCTGCGTTTAGATAAAGTAAACCAAGTACTTAAATTATTTGGTTATGAAGTGGGTGCTGTTAAGTCGGAAAACATTTTTTAATCACAATTAGAAACTAAAAAATGAGAAAGGCAGAAATAAAAGTAAATGATGTAACCGCTGGTACTCTAATTCAAAATGAAGAAGGCTATCAATTTGTTTACGACAATTCATATCTAAATAGCGAAAATCCAATGCCTGTGAGCTTAACATTACCACTACAAACCAGTCCATTTAATTCAAATGTTTTGTTTTCCTTTTTCGATGGACTAATTCCCGAAGGATGGCTATTAGACATTGCTAAAAAAAACTGGAAACTAAATCCAAGAGATCGCATGGGTTTGCTGCTTATGTGCTGTAAAGACTGTATTGGAGCTATTAGTGTTC
>VEQB01000085.1 GCA_018883485.1 Bacteroidota bacterium | reverse complement strand
TCCCTAATCTGGCTTCTCAAAACTTCTGCAAGTTTTCGCCGGTAATCCTTTTTTTTCGCGCTGCTAATTCAAAAGTTCTAACAACTTGCCGCTCTATTACACCATAAGTATATTTAGCTTTTTGTTTTTCGTATAACTGAATAGCATATTCTGTAAGCTTGGTGCGTCTGCGCGAATTACCATGCTGCCCAGGAGGTGTTTGTCTTTTCTCGTATGACTTATCAGGTCCAAAAATAGGATCCTTGAAGCGTCGAGCGATTTTGGTTTTAGGTCCAATATATCTTGCCATTTCTCTTCTCTTTTTACAATTATACCCTACGTGCTTTTGGAGGACGACAACCATTGTGTGGAAGTGGAGTAATATCTGTAATAGACAATACTTCTAATCCAGCTGCTTGTAATGTTCTTATTGCAGAATCTCTACCAGAACCAGGTCCTTTAATAAACACATCTACTTTTTTCATTCCTGCATCAACGGCAACTTTAGCACAGTCACCAGATGCCATTTGAGCGGCATAAGGCGTATTTTTCTTTGAACCTCTGAAGCCCATTTTACCGGCAGAAGCCCATGAAATTACTTGACCAGTTTGGTTGGTGATTGAAATAATCACATTGTTGAAAGAAGCTTTTATGTGAACCTGCCCGTGCGGTTCAACACTTACCTGCCTCTTTTTGGTTACTTTCTTATTATTAGTGGCCATCTTCTTTTAATTACTTATTACTTAGTTACCTTTTTCTTACCGGCAACTGTCTTACGTTTACCTTTACGTGTGCGTGAGTTAGTACGCGTACGTTGACCACGCACTGGAAGACCTTTACGGTGACGCAAACCACGGTAGCAACCAATATCCATCAAACGCTTGATGTTCAATTGACGCTCTGAACGCAATTCACCTTCCACAGTAATTTTCTCTGTGATGTGTTTACGAATGGCGTTCAACTCCTCGTCGTTCCATTCGCTAACTTTCTTGTCAAATGACACGTTACAATCGCTAAGAATTTTCTGAGCGGTTGAGCGGCCAATTCCGAAGATATAGGTTAAACCTATCTCTCCCCTTTTGTTCTTGGGTAAATCTATACCTGATATACGAGCCATATACTTATATTATCCTTGACGTTGTTTAAACTTAGGGTTCTTTTTATTAATAACGTAAACTCTTCCTTTACGTTTAACGATTATGCAGTCTTCACTGCGTTTTTTCACAGATGCTCTGATCTTCATTTTGTCAGTGTTTTATTTATACCTGTATATAATTCTACCTTTTGTGAGGTCATATGGCGACATTTCTATCGACACTTTATCGCCAGGTAAGATTTTAATGTAGTGCATTCTCATCTTACCGGAGATATGGGCAATAACCTCATGCCCATTTTCTAACTGTACCCTGAACATCGCATTGCTCAGTGATTCAGTGATTGTTCCGTCTTGTTTTATTAGCGATTGTTTTGGCATATTCTCAACAAAAGGGCAGCAAAAATACAAAATATTTTGACAATATCAACGATTTTTTACTTAAGCCGTGGTTCCAACCGCTGTTCTACCTTTAATCCTTCCACTTTTCATCAAACCATCATAATGACGCATCATCAAATGGCTTTCAATCTGCTGCAAGGTATCTAATACCACACCCACCAAAATGAGCAGGGATGTACCTCCGTAGAATTGCGCAAACTGGCTGTTTATATTAAGCACATTGGCAATGGATGGCAGAATAGCCACAAATGCAAGGAATATAGCTCCAGGCAAAGTGATTCTAGACATCACATTATCAATAAAATCAGAAGTAGACTTCCCGGGCTTTACACCTGGAATAAAACCTCCGTTTCGCTTCATATCGTCTGCAATTTGATTTGCATTAACAGTAATTGCGGTATAGAAATAAGTGAAAAGAATAATTAAAATAGCAAAAGTAATGTTGTAAGTCCAACCCATTGGGTTAATAAATGCTCCCATTACACCTTGCATGGTTTCATAGTTAGGAAAAAACTGCGCAACCGTGCTAGGAATAAACATTAATGCTTGCGCAAAAATGATAGGCATAACACCTGCAGCATTTACCTTCAATGGAATATATTGTCTAACACCTCCGTACTGTCTGTTTCCAACAATACGTTTTGCGTATTGAACTGGAATCTTTCTAGTACCTTGAACCAAGAGGATTGTTACCATGATTACAGCGAATAGGAAAGCTAATTCTACTAGGAATATCACTAATCCACCGCCGCTTTCCCCTAATTTAAAGTTAAATTCTTGAACCAATGCTTCGGGTAAGCGAGCAATGATACCAATCATAATAATTAAAGAAATACCATTACCAATACCTTTTTCTGTGATGCGCTCACCAAGCCACATTACAAACATGGTGCTTGAAGTTAATACTACTACAGAACTAAACATGAACATGAAGTTAGAAATAACTTCTGGATTTGTTACAGATATGATTGCCTGAGGGTTTTCAGATCTTAAATTAATAAGAAAACCAATAGACTGAACTGCAGTAATAACTATAGTTAGATATCTGGTAATTTGGTTAATTTTTCTTCTACCATCCTCACCTTCCTTTTGCAAACGTTGAAAAGAAGGAACTGCCAAACTTAATAACTGAACCACAATGGAAGCAGAAATATAAGGCATAATTCCTAAAGCAAAAATAGAACCGCGGGCAAATGCACCACCGGCAAAGGTGTTAATTAAACCAAAAATACCACCCTCTGCTTGTTGAGCAGAACCTTGAAGCATATTTGCATCAACACCAGGTAAGGTAACATAGGTACCTACACGATAAGCCACTAGCATCCAAAAGGTAACTAAAAGCTTATACCTAAGTTCCTCTATTCGAAGTATATTTTGAAATGTTTCTATTAATTTCTTCACCGTTTGGGAGGATTAGATTTTAGTTATTAGAGATACTACCACCTACTGCTTCGACAGCTTTTTGTGCAGCTTCTGAAAATTTATCTGCCTTTATTTCCATGGCAATTTTAATTTCGCCTCTACCAAGAATTTTCACAAGATCTTTCTTACCTATAAGACCATTGTCTCTCAAAATTTGAGAATCAATTTTAGTGATTCCTTTTTCAGCTAATTCTTGTAATTTGTCTAAATTGATAGGGGCATATTCTATGCGGTTCATATTTTTGAAACCGAACTTAGGAATACGACGGTATAAAGGCATTTGACCTCCTTCGAAACCTCGCTTAGTGCTTGTACCACTTCTAGAGCCAGCACCTTTATGGCCACGTGCTGCTGTTCCGCCTTTGCCACTTCCTTCTCCACGGCCCACTCTTTTGCCTTCTCTATGGGTTGAACCCGCTGCAGGTTTTAATGTATGTAATTTCATTGCCTGATGCTTAGATTTTTTCTATTTTTAACAAATGTGCCACTTTATTGATCATACCCATCATTTGAGGAGTTGCTTCAACCTCTCTAGACTGATGTAATTTGGTAAAACCAAGAGCACGAACGGTGCGTTTTTGACCTTCCATGCGGTCGATTGCACTTTTAACCTGCGTAATTTTTAATTTTTCCATGGTCTTATTCGTGTCCGTTAAATACTTTCTTTAAACTAATTCCTCTTTGTTGTGATATAGTGTAGGCATCACGCATTTCTAATAATGCATTGATTGTTGCCTTAACCACGTTATGTGGATTAGAAGAACCCTTTGATTTTGCTAATACATCGGTAACGCCAGCACTCTCAAGAACTGCACGCATAGCACCACCAGCTATTACACCAGTACCATGTGCCGCAGGCTTAAGGAATACGCGTCCACCGCCATATTTACCTAATTGCTCGTGAGGAACGGTACCTTTTAATACCGGAACTTTCACTAGATTCTTCTTTGCATCATCTACACCTTTAGAGATAGCATCAGTTACTTCAAGAGATTTTCCCAAGCCATAACCAACCACTCCATTACCATCACCAACTACCACTAAAGCAGAGAAACTAAATGTTCTACCACCTTTGGTTACTTTGGCTACGCGGTTTATAGAAACAACCTTTTCTTTAAGTTCGATATCAGTTGTTTTAACTTTTTTTATGTTCGCTGTTGACATACTTTCTTTCTCCGATTAAAATTTAAGACCACCTTCACGGGCTCCATCAGCAAGAGCTTTCACTCTTCCATGATATAAATATCCGCCACGGTCAAATACAACTTCTAAAATACCAGCTGCAATTGCTTTTTCTGCAAGAGCTTTACCAACTAGCACAGATGATTCTGATTTAGGAGATTTCTCAGTTAAACTTCTTGATGAAGTTGCAACTAAAGTTTTACCACTTAAATCATCAACCAATTGCGCATAGATGAATTTATTGCTCCTAAATACCGACAAACGTGGCTTTTGAGCAGTTCCTGTAACGCGGCTGCGAATGCGGGAACGAATTTTCTGTCTTCTTGTTTCTTTCTTAACCATAGCTCAATCTTATTTAGAAGCAGTTTTACCTGCTTTTCTTCTTAATGTTTCACCTACAAACTTGATACCTTTACCCTTGTATGGCTCAGGAGCGCGGAGTGAACGGATTTTAGCCGCAACCTGGCCCATCAATTGTTTATCGATACCTTCTAAGGTTATGATTGGATTCTTACCTTTCTCTTGCTCAGTTTTTACTTTAATTTCTTTAGGGATTTCAAAATAAATATGATGCGAGTAACCTAAGGTTAAATCCAAAACATTACCTTCATTGGTAGCTTTGTAACCCACACCCACTAACTCTTGACGTTGGGTATAGCCTTGGGTAACTCCTGTTACCATATTGTTTACTAAAGAACGGTATAAACCATGTAAAGCCTTATGGCGTTTTTGGTCTGTTGGTCTTTGTAATTGTATAATTCCATCAGTTACATCTAAAGTAATATCCTGATCTAATTGTTGTGTTAATTCTCCCTTAGGTCCTTTTACGGTAACTAAATTAGAAGAAGATACTTTAATATCTACACCTGCTGGAAGTTTAATGATTGCTTTTCCTATACGTGACATGCTGGCTTTCTCCTATTAATTAATAAACATAACATAATACTTCACCACCAACATTGTGTATACGTGCTTCTTTTTCTGTCATAACTCCTTTGGAAGTGGTTACGATAGCTACACCCATACCGTTGATAACTCTAGGAAGTGAGTCTGCAGCGGCATAACGACGCAAACCTGGGCGGCTAATGCGCTCTAAATTTTTAATTGCTGAAGTTTTGGTAACCGGGTGATATTTCAACGCGATTTTAATTGTACCCTGACGGTTTTCAACATCTTCGAATTTGTAATTAAGGATGTATCCTTTTTCGAAGAGTACACGGGTAATCTCCTTCTTTATGTTGGAGCTAGGAATCTCTACAATACGATGGTTTGCCTTGATCGCATTGCGGAGCCTGGTTAAATAATCTGATATTGGATCTGTCATATGTTATCTTTTTTACTTGCTAGCAGTAAGCCAAGGCTTTTACTCTTACTAGCTAAGTGGTTATTAAACTTAAAAGGGCTGCGAATATAACAATATTCACCTCCCTTTTCCAAATTTTTTCTAAATTACCAGCTGGATTTGGTTACTCCAGGAATCTTTCCCATTAAAGCTAGTTCACGAAACTGATTACGACAAATGCCAAAATCTTTCATGTAGCCCTTTGGACGACCTGTTAATTTACAACGATTTTTCAAACGTACAGGAGATGCATTGCGGGGAAGCTTTTGCAATCCAGCGAAATCTCCTGCTTGTTTTAACGCTTCACGTTTAGCAGCAAATAAAGCTACAATTCTTTCTCTTTTGCGCTGACGTGCTTTTACTGACTCTTTTGCCATGTTTAGTTTATTACGCTTTTTTGAATGGTAATCCGAATTCTTTTAACAACTCAAGACATTGCTCATCGGTGGTGGCTGTAGTTACAAAAGTAATGTCCATACCATTGATGCGATTTACCTTATCTATCACTATTTCTGGAAAGATGATTTGCTCTGTGATACCCATGTTGTAATTTCCTCTTCCGTCAAAACCTTTAAGCTTTAATCCTTGAAAATCACGAACACGTGGTAGAGAAACAGAAACCAAACGATCCAAAAATTCGTACATACGATCTCCACGAAGGGTTACACGCGTTCCGATAGGAACATGCTTTCTCAATTTAAAGTTAGAGATATCCTTCTTAGAACGCGTAGGTACAGCTCTTTGACCAGTTATATTACTTAACTCTTCAATAGCTTGATCCACTAATTTTTTATCGGCAACGGCTGCACCGATACCTTGGTTTATGCAAATTTTTAATAACTTAGGAACCATCATTGAGTTCTTATAGTTAAACTTTTCCTGCATAGCAGGAATAATTTGCTTTGAATATTGTTCTTTTAATCTTGGTGTATACATACTACTTTACTACTTAATCAATAAAATCACCAGATTTCTTAGATACTCTGGCGAGCTTACCTTTATCATTTAACTTACGGCCAACTTTAGTAGCTTTACCTGATTTATCTACTACCATTAGGTTAGAGATATGAACAGGAGCTTCTTTTGAAATAATGCCTCCATTTTGATTTTGAGCATTAGGTTTGGTATGACGTTTTACAACGTTTACGCCTTCAACTATAGCTCTGTTAGTGTCGGTAATAACTTCTACTACGCGACCTTTTTTACCTTTATCATCACCAGCGATAACTTGTACATTATCTCCTTTTTTGATATGGCGTTTTACTTGACTGTTATACTTTCTTTCCATCTTACAGTACTTCTGGTGCTAATGAAACAATTTTCATGAACTGTTTTTCTCTGAGTTCACGAGCAACTGGTCCGAAAATACGGGTTGCACGCGGCTCATCTTGCGCGTTCAATAATACGCATGAATTATCATCGAAGCGAATGTATGAACCATCCTGTCTGCGTACTTCTTTTTTGGTACGAACTACAACCGCTTTTGATACAGTACCCTTTTTTACGGTACCTGAAGGTATTGCTGATTTAACAGTCACTACTATTTTATCTCCAACAGAAGCATAACGTCTAGCTGTACCTCCGAGAACACGGATGCACAATACCTCTTTTGCGCCACTATTATCTGCTACTTTGAGCCTTGATTCTTGTTGTATCATCGTTATTTAGCTTTTTCAATGATTTCTACTAATCTCCAACGCTTATCCTTGCTCAAGGGACGAGTTTCCATAACTCTAACGACGTCGTTAATACTACATTCGTTTTTCTCATCATGAGCTTTAAACTTGGAAGTCATTTTGATGAACTTTCCGTACTTAGGGTGCATTACCTTACGTTCAACGGATACGACAATAGTTTTCTGCATTTTATTGCTAACTACTTTGCCTATGATTACCTTCCTTGAGTTTCTTTCTACAGTTGTGTTTTCCATATTCAACGCTTATTGAGCACTTAATAATTGACGTTTACGTTGCTCGGTTAGCAAGCGGGCAATCAACTTCTTATTTGCACTAATGATATTTGGGTTTTCTACAGGAGAAATAGCATGACCTAATTCTAACTTATTCAAGCCTGATCTCTCCTCACGGATTCTTGCTGCCAATTCCTTATTGGACAATTCCCTGATTTCTGTGTTCTTCATAATTATTCGCTATATTCAGGTTTAACAACAAATTTTGTAATTACAGGAAGCTTCTGAGACGCTAAACGCATAGCTTCTTCGGCAACTGCTTTAGGAACACCATCTGCTTCGAAAATGATGGTACCTGGCCAACAACGGGCCACCCAGAATTCTGGAGCACCTTTACCTTTACCCATACGAACTTCGGCTGGTTTACGGGTCATTGGTTTGTCTGGGAATACACGGATCCAAACTTGTCCTTCACGTTTCATAAAACGATTTAGAGCAACACGGGCCGCTTCCAATTGCTTGGATGTTAAAAAACAGCCATCTAAGGCTTTTATTCCAAAGCTTCCAAATGATAAGTTATAACCACGTGTGGCATTACCCTTCATTCTTCCTTTTTGCTGTTTTCTATATTTGGTCTTTTTAGGCTGTAACATTTTTACAGTTAATTATACTTTCGAACAATTGATTATTTTCTTCTGCGATCACCACCGCCACCTGAAGGTCTTCTATCTCCTCCTCTTTCTCCACCTCTTCTATCGTTTCTTCTATCGCCACCACCTTCTCTTCTATCTGGTCTTCCGCCTGGTCTATCATTACCTGGGGTTAAACCTACATTAGGAGAAAGATCGCGCTTTCCGTAAACTTCACCTTTACAAATCCATACCTTAATACCAATCTTTCCATAAACCGTTAAGGCTTCTGCAACGGTATAATCGATATCTGCACGCAAGGTATGTAATGG
>VEQB01000483.1 GCA_018883485.1 Bacteroidota bacterium | reverse complement strand
CATGCGCATCGCGACCATGTATCTGGTTTAGATGATATTCGTGGTTTTAACTTTAAGATGAAAAAGGAAATTGATTTGTATTGCGAGAAAAGAGTTGAAGCGGCTATTAAACACGAATTTTTTTATGCTTTTGAAGAACCTAGATACCCCGGTGTGCCGGAAATGAAAATGCATACCATAGATATCAATCCTTTTCAAATTAAAGGTTTTAACATTATTCCAATTCAGGTTTACCATCATAAATTGCCTGTTCTTGGATTTAGATTTGGAGATTTTGTGTATATCACAGATGCCAATAAAATTCCCAATTCCGAGATGGAGAAAATTAAAGGTTGTGAGGTTTTGGTTTTAAATGCATTGCGACGCGATTTTCATATCTCACATTTTACCTTAGAAGAAGCCTTACAAATAGTAGAACAGGTGCAACCCAAAGCGGCCTATTTTACGCATATTAGCCATCAATTGGGTATACATGAGCAAGTAGAAAATGAGTTGCCCAATCATGTTCATTTGGCTTATGATGGCCTCCAAGTAATTTGTAAATGAAAACTATTCATCAAGATGCAGCGCTTATTCCTTGGTTAGCTCAGGATCTTAACCATCAACTTAAAGGATTTTTTTTACAAGATGCGTTTTCTGCAAATGAACAAGCAGCTACGCTTGTTTTTGTTAAAGGAAAAGAGCAACTAAGTCTGGTATTAAACATACAGGCAAAAACGGGTTTGTTATTTTTTTATGAACATGAATTAGAACGCCAATCTGGCGTTCAACCTTTGTTTAAAGAATTAATAGGCTTGCCAATTATTGCTGTAAATCCTCATGCCAATAACCGCTCCTTTGAGATTTGTTTTGAGAATGAATATCTCTTACTATTTAAATTATATGGGGCTTTAAGTAATGTCCTATTATGGAAGCAAGAAAAGGTGTTGCAATTATTTAGACCTTCTATTAAAAATGATAAAGCTACAACCCTGAAAGACCTTATTGGCAAGGAGCCTAAAGTAGCCATTAAGCCCCTTACACCTTTGTTTATTTGTTTAAAAGATGAGGCCGCTGCGCAACAAATCTGCCTAACTACAGAGGCAGAATATCAGGTATACTGGCAGGGAAACCATTTATTAGAAGCGTTAACAGTTTTTGCTAAATACTATTTAAACCACTATTTGTTTTTTGAAACCCAAAGGCAATTATTAAGTGGCTTGAACCAAAGGATAAAACGTAAAACTGCTGAACTAGTTGCCAATGAAAATAGGCTATTTCAATTGCAAACAGAAGTGCCGCCAGAAGAGTTGGGACATTTACTAATGGCTAATTTACACTTGATTAAAAAGGGAGAAACCAGCATCTTAGTACATGATTTTTACCGAAACCAACCCTTAGAAATAAAGTTGAAGAAAGATTTAAGTGCGGCAAAAAATGCAGAACACTATTACAAGAAATCTCGAAACCGAAAATATGAGTTGGTTCAAGTAGAAAAGAAAATTATACAAGCGAAAAGTGAACTTCAGCTTTTACAACAAAAATTAATCTCTGTAACTGCCGCAACACGTTTAAGAGAATTAAACGCTCTGAACCCAACCGCAATTCAAGGTAAAAGTAATTCTGCTAGTGCCCCAGAGAAATTTAGAAGGTTTGAAAAAGAGGGTTTTGTAATCTACGTTGGAAAAGGTTCGGAAAACAATGATGAGTTAACACAAAAAATGGCAAAGAAAGATGATTTATGGTTACATGCTAGAGGTGTAGCTGGAAGTCATGTAGTAATTAAACAAAGTCCCGGAAAGCCTTTCCCTAAAGTGGTTATAGAATATGCTGCCCAATTGGCTGCCTATTATTCTAAGGCAAAAGGCAGCGATTTAGTGCCCGTTATTTACACCCCTAAAAAGTTTGTAAGGAAGCCTAAAGGCTCTAATCCTGGGC
>VEQB01000084.1 GCA_018883485.1 Bacteroidota bacterium | reverse complement strand
CTATAGTATGTGCCAATGCTCCAGTTGATTTAATTGGTAGTGGAGCAAATTCCTTTACTTGGTCACCGATAGGAATTACTGGTTCTTCTGTAGCAGCCACGCCTTCTGTGAATACCATTTATACCTTAAATATCAAGTATGATAATAAAGTCTACAATGCTGTTTCTAAATTAGAGCCCATGTTTAGAATAGACTCCTTTTTTCAAACTTGGAAAGAAGCCCAAGAACCCTTTCTGCCTGCGGGTTGGGGAGTTAGTTACGCAGGGTATGATGAACGTCCAAGAATTAAATATACCTGGTTTGAAAATGGTATCTACAGCAATGTAATTAATGCCGACTCTTTTGATAATAATAAAATTACCTTCGACAATAATTTTACACCCATTAATGAACCATACGCTTTCGAAATCCCTTTTGCGCGCTTCGAAACAGGTCAAGAATACCTCGCTATATTTAGGTCGGTAGATAAAAACATGTTCGACTTTATCAATGCATTTAACAATGCTAGTCCAGGTATACCTGGCCCTTTCCAGACTCCACCGGCTAACTTACCTACCAACATTACAAATGGGGCTGTAGGTTATTTTGCGGCTATGGAAGTAAAGCGTTACCGATATACTTTTAAATAAAACTTTTAGAATATTTTAGAATAAAGCGTTCCGTATCACGTTTCCTTCTCATAGCTTTGTAAATATGAGAGTACCTCAATTTTTTCTTCTCCTTCTCCTTTGCATTTTGGGAAATGCGCTATTGGCTCAAACAGATTCAACAGTCGAAGAATATGAGGAAGAGCCTGTCCCATGGGTGAAAGCCTCACAAGAGGGTAGATATAAATTAGGTATCAAAATGGGGTTGCAATATTGTACTCTTTTAGGTAGCTACCCGCTAGATAATGGTGTAATGGTGGGTGTTCTCGGCGGTGGGCTTGCGCGGGTAAACCTTAATGGTGGATGGAGTTTTCAGCAAGAAATGTGCATTTCTTTCAAAGGCGGAAGATTTAAATCTACCCCACCAGATATCGGTACTATCAAAATTCTTTACCTCGACTTTCCCCTTATGCTAATGAAAAAATTAGGCAATAAAAGTCCACATAAAGTGGGGCTGGGAATGCAATACAGCACCGTTATTAATAAACTTATATTTCAAGACAAAAGTACCTTTCCTACAGGTGGCAACCCAGCACTCGAAAGAAACGATTGGGCGGGTGTTTCGGCCTATCAATACCAATTAGAATATATTGCTTTTCAATTGGCTGTAAAATATGGTTTTAGAGATATTAACCTTGGTAGAACTTGGCCAGGAAATGATGGTGTTCCCATTACTAATAAATCGGGCAGCATGCATAACTTTGCGATCGAACTAAACCTACTCTTTTAATATGTACACCCGAAATAAACTAGTATCCGAAATTAAATCGAAGCAATCTTTCTTATGTGTTGGGCTAGATACGGATATAACCAAAATTCCTAAACACTTATTAGCTGAGCCCGACCCGATTTTTGCTTTTAATAAGGCCATAATAGATGCCACAAACCAATATTGTGTTTCCTATAAAATTAATACCGCCTTCTTTGAAGCCGCCGGTGCCAAAGGATGGGAAAGCATGCAACACACTTTCGAATACATTCCAAAAAACTGCCTTACCATTGCCGATGCAAAACGCGGCGATATTGGAAATACAAGTCACCAATATGCAAAAGCCTTTTTTGAAACCTTAAAAGCCGATGCCTTAACCCTAGCGCCCTATATGGGCAACGACTCCTTAGAGCCCTTCTTTCAATACGAAGGCCATTGGGGAATTGTGTTGGCACTAACTTCTAATCCTAGTAGTACAGATTATGAACAACAAAAAATTGGTGGCCGCTTCTTGTTCGAACTCGTTATTGAAAATACCTGTAAATTGGGTTCAACCCAAAATCTAATGTTTGTAGTTGGGGCCACAAAACCACAAGAGTTTACCTTGATCCGAAAGTATGCCCAAAAGCATTTTCTTTTAGTGCCTGGGGTGGGTGCCCAAGGGGGCAGCTTAGAAGATGTTTTTAAGTATGGCAGAAATGAGGAAATTGGTTTATTAGTGAATGCGTCCCGAAGTATTATTTATGCCTCTAATGGGTTAGATTTTGCAGAAGCTGCTGCCCAAGAAGCCTCCGCCCTGCAACAACAAATGAGTTTCTTGTTAAAACAATAACAAGACCATATATTCCGAAATAAATTTAGATTGCATTCTCATGTTTTGGATACAGCTCATCATCTTGTTATCTCTTATTTTAATAGGAGCGCGCCTTAAGGGTATAGGACTTGGAATTATGGGCGCCTTAGGTACCCTAATTTTTGTATATGGCTTTAGCTTACCTATCGGTAATGCACCAATAGAAGTAATGCTCATTATCCTTTGTGTAGTTACTGCGGCAGCCTCTTTACAGGTTGCTGGTGGTATGGACTATATGGTAAGCGTGGCAGAAAAATTAATACGTAAAAAGCCCGCTCTCATCACCTTTATTGGCCCTTTTGTAACTTTCCTTTTTACCGTATTAGCAGGCACTGCACATATATGTTATTCCTTATTGCCCATCATAGCAGAAGTTTCAGCTAAATCTGGTATAAGGCCCGAAAGACCTTTAAGTATTTCTGTAATTGCCTCGGATTTTGGAATTATTGCTTGCCCTATTTCTGCCGCAACCGTTGCCCTATTAAGTGAATTTAATGCCATAGAAGGAAACTCCTTTGGCCTTATAGATATTCTTGCCGTAGTAATGCCTGCTTGCATCATTGGTATTGTTGTTGGGGCTATAGTGGCTAGCTTTTTGGGTAAAGACCTCAAAGATGACAAGGAGTTTCAAGAAAAAATGAAAGACCCAGATTTTAGACTTTCTATTGAAGGAGTTGGCCCAACAGAAGTTAAAGTATTCCCCATAGAGGCTAAGCTATCGGTATTGGTTTTTCTATTGGGCGTTTTCGCTGTAATGATACTGGGTATTATTTATCCTTTAAACAAAGAATATTTTACGGAGACCTTGCATATTAGCATGGAAAAAAATATTCAATTAATCATGCTCACTGTTGTACTTATAAATGTTTTTCTAGCAAAAGTGAAAGCTCCCGAAATAGCTAAAAGCAGTATTTTTAGAGCTGGCACAGAAGCTGTTGTAAGTATATTTGGGGTTGTTTGGATGAGCAATACTTTCATTAAAGCCAATGAAGCCTTTCTTATTAATGTCATGCAAGGTTTAGTAGGCGAGCACAGCTGGATTTTTGCTGTAGCACTTTTCTTTATGGCAGCACTTCTATTTAGTCAAGCTTCTACCGTAAAATCAATTATGCCATTAGGTATCAAATTAGGATTATTGCAGCCTTCTTTAATATTTATGTATCCAGCTGCTGCAGGAATATTCTTCATCCCAAGCTATCCTACCATTATTGCTGCTATTAACTTTGATAAAACAGGTACCACCAAAGTTGGAAAATACCTGCTTAATCATAGTTTTATAATACCTGGAATTGTTACCACCATCGTTTCTGTTGTGGTAGGATACTTTATTAGTTCTATCTTGTTTTAAGACTGTTTTACCAACCCAAAATCCAAGCAAAAATTAAGGGCGCTACAATAGTGGCATCACTCTCCACAATAAATTTAGGTGTATGTATATCTAATTTACCCCAGGTTATTTTCTCATTAGGTACTGCACCGCTATATGATCCATATGAAGTAGTTGAGTCGCTTATTTGACAGAAATAACTCCAAAACGGTATATTCTCCATTTCCATATCTTGGTAAAGCATAGGCACTACACAAATAGGAAAATCACCCGCAATTCCACCACCTATTTGAAAAAAACCAACACCTTTTCCTTCAGAGTTCTTTACATACCAATCTGCCAACCATGCCATATACTCAATACCTGATTTCATTGTGCTGGCCTTAATTTCATTCTTAATTACATAGGAAGCAAAAATGTTTCCCATTGTAGAATCTTCCCATCCTGGAACTATGATAGGTAGATTTTTCTTAGCTGCTGCTAACATCCAACTATCTTTAGGGTCTATTTCATAATACTGCTCCAACTCACCACTTAGCAATATTTTATACATGTACTCATGCGGAAAAAAACGCTCTCCAGCCGTATCTGCATCCTTCCAAATTTTATGAATATGCTTTTGTAATCTGCGAAAAGCCTCTTCTTCTGGAATACAAGTATCCGTTACTCTATTAAAGTGGTTTTCTAATAAATCCCATTCGTCTTGTGGGCTCAAATCTCTATAATTAGGAACACGCTTATAGTGAGAATGCGCAACTAAGTTCATAATATCTTCTTCCAAATTAGCTCCGGTGCAAGAAATAATAGCAACTTTATCTTGTCTAATCATTTCAGCAAGTGATTTACCTAGTTCAGCCGTGCTCATAGCGCCAGCCAAGGTAATCATCATCTTTCCTCCTTCATTTAAGTGGATTTCATATCCTTTCGCAGCGTCTACTAATGCAGCAGCATTAAAATGTTTGTAATGTGTTTCAACAAACTTACTAATTGGACCTCTATTCATATTTTTATTTAATTATAAACTCTCAAACTGACCTAAAAACCTTATATCATTACTAAAGTAGGTTCTCAAATCCTTCACCCCAAATTTAAGCATAGCAATTCTTTCTATTCCCATTCCAAATGCAAAACCACTATACTTTTCAGCATCTATACCATTCGCGGTTAATACATTTGGATCAATCATTCCACAACCCAAAATTTCTAACCAACCAGTGTATTTGCAAACATTACATCCTTCTCCTTTACAAAGTAAACAGCTTATATCCATTTCTGCACTTGGTTCGGTAAATGGAAAATAACTCGGTCTGAACCTAACTTTAATATCGTTTCCAAATAATTCCTGCACAAAATAAAAAAGTGTTTGCTTTAAATCTGCAAAGCTAACTTTCTCGTCAATGTATATTCCCTCCACCTGATGAAAAAAGCAGTTTGCTCGCGCTGAAATGGCCTCATTTCGGTAAACCCGACCAGGCATTATAGCACGTATAGGTAATTTTTGGCTTTCCATTAACCTAACTTGTACAGAACTTGTATGCGTTCTTAAAGCAATATCCTCGGAGATAAAAAAAGTATCCTGCATATCTCTTGCAGGGTGATTAGGTGGAAAATTTAATGCAGAGAAATTATGCCAATCATCTTCAATTTCTGGACCCTCAGAATACACAAATCCTAACTTTGAAAAAATAGAAACAATCTCATTTTCTATAATTGATAGTGGATGTCGCGATCCGGTGAATGATGACTCAGGAGTAAGCGTTAAGTCTATAGAACCTTTATTTGCCCCTTTTTCTTCTGTTTCAAAATGAACCTGGGCTGATTCCCACTTGCCTTGAATAAATTGTTTTAGTTCATTTAATTTTTGACCCATTTCTTTTTTTGACGCATTGGGTACTGTTTTAAAGAGCTCAAATAAATCATTTAACTCCCCTTTTTTTGAAAGAAATTGTAACCTAAATTGCTCAACCTGAGCTGTATTTTCAATTGCAAAAGATTCTGCATGCTGGCGTATTTCTTCTAATTTTTCTTTCATTGGAATATCATTTCGTCTTGGAAGGTCAAAGGTAAAGCTTGAAGAATCATCCTGCAATAGTTTTCAACCAACACAATGTATTATTGTCTTTATACTTTTAAAATAGATTATAGTAATAAGCGTGTTAGTTTGGTTGAAAAAGAATTTATCTTATGCTTGATTTTTGACTTATTAGAATTACTTAACAATTTTTTAACTATGGATACTACTCATTTTTAGTAATTTATTTAATTACCCACGCTTTACTTAATATCTATTCACATCTATTTGAGTGTAAATGTCGCATTACCAAATTGTGCATAGGTGTTAAAGTATTCCCCATTTTAATATAGCTTCTTAACAGATTTTCTTACCCTTTTCGATTACTCACTTTTCAAATATGTTAGTCCACATACAAAAAGCCCTAATTGTGGAAAATGTCGCATTTTATATATTATACAAATATTTGGTAATCAATATATTAATATTTTTAATAAATCTATACTTTGTTCAATATCCCAGTAAGCTTTTACTGTAATTGTGTTGTTAAAGTAATATACTTGTTCGGGTAGTATCCTATCTTTTAGTATGCCTCTATCCCATTTACCATTTTTATTGGTATCTTTTATGAACCTAATTTTGTAGGTTGATGGCTCTAGGTTTTTGATTTCTATGAGCTTTGATTTAGATACTATAGTGCTATATACCACCTTACCAGATTCTTTATCTTCCACTAATTCAAGTAAAAAGGGTTCAGTATCAGAGTAATTTAGGTCTAAAATAACACTTCCAAAATCCTTTTCAGATCTAGGACTGTAGGTTCCGTTTAAAGCCACATTATATTGTCCGAGAATACTTTTACAGGATGAGTCTTTTAATGACAGCTGGAAAAAAGCACCTTCTTCATTTGGTAATACTATTTTCCAAGTTGTTGGACTATAATTATGTATTGATTTTGGCTTAATTTCTAAAGTGTCGCGCTTAATGGTAAGCCTATTCCAATCTATATTTTCCATAGGAATACTGCTAACTAACGCCAAAGTATCTGTTGGCCTTTTGGGATTTTCAAATTCTATTTTAAAGGAAGGAAGTTTCGCTTTTACTTTTGTTTTAATGTTTAGCACATAGGTGCTGTCCAACGTAATTATCCTAAATTTTGCAGATAAGGTGTCTTCCTTTATAGTACTAAAGTAATTTAGCGTGTCTATTCCATTAATACCCGCTGATATTGTTGAGTATTTTACAAATGTATCTAAAGCTTCAATTTTTATTTTACTTAAATCATAAGTAACAAATTGGTATTTAGACTTTTGCTTTGAAAAACTTTCTACTATTGTACCAGGTTTATAGGTGTGAGGCTCATATATCCGTAGATTTATTTTTCCACTATCAAGGGCAGTGTTTATTTTCTCATTTATGAAACCACAGGGTTCATTAGGTTCAACCTTAAGATTAGAGTTCAAGTCTTTAAAACAAAATATGTAGAAGCTATCATTGGGTAAATTTTCTATTTTATAATTACCATCCTCATTGCTCTTAGCAAAATAACCTGGTAATTCTTTAGCCAACGTAGAATCAGTAAAGTTTGAACATTTGTACATCGCTACAACCACATCCTTCTGAACTTTTCTCTCAAGTGCAGTTTCTATAACTCCTGAGATAGAATTAGAGTCTAAATATTCACCAGTAGAAAAAACATAAGAGTAATTGGTTAAGCTTGATCCTTCGTGGATATCTGCTATGGATGCTCCAAAGTTAATGGTGTAAGTTGTATTAGATTTAGGCTTATTATTATAAAATTCAATTTCAATTTGTTTCCCATTCGCAGATATCGTTGGTTTATCTTTCATTGGCGGAGAAATCACAATTTGGGAAGCGTCTTTTATTTGAATATACTCATCTAACTGAATACTAATCTTTTTAGCATCAAAATTTAGCGTTTTATTTTCTGGTCTTGATCCAATTACTTTTGGTGCTATTTCATCTTTTGGGCCTCCATTTGGTGGAACCTGTTGTGCACATGAAGTAAGCAATAAAGCGCTTATAATCAGATAAATATGTATAAATGAAAGATTAATTTTCATTTTTCACAATAAACATAATACTCGAAAACTTACCTGTAAACAGAGCTTTTATATTTGATACTGCACCAATAGCCGCTCCCTTAAAAAAGCCTAAAGAATGTTTTTGATGGTATTCACTACGCATAGAAATATATGGAGCATCAAACCACATCCCTTTCTCTTTTTCAACCTTAAGACCGTGTTTTTGCATTAAATGGTGAAATGATTTTCTTGAAAAGTGATATAAGTGTCTGGGCACATCGTAGCCATCCCAAAATGCTTTATAATACTTAGCATCCCAAGATTCAGAAATAGGAACTGCAATAAACATAGTTCCACCGGGTTTTAACATGTGTTTTAAATGCTTAATTCTTTGCTCAAGCTGATGTACATGTTCCATCACATGCCACTGAGTAATAACGTCAAAGGAATTTTCTGCCACTTGGTTTAAACTAGCTTCATTAATTACTTCTATGTCAAATTTCTTTTTAACATAGGTTATTGCTTCATCCGAAACATCCGCTCCAAGGGCATGAAAGGTTCCATCTTTTTTAACTCCATCTAAAAAATAGCCAAGGCCGCATCCCAGATCTAACAAATTTCCAGATTTATTGTATTTTTTTATCAGATCTAGTTTTTTACCAATGCTATAATTTCTAACGATATCGTATAGTTTATAGG
>VEQB01000482.1 GCA_018883485.1 Bacteroidota bacterium | reverse complement strand
TGGCTAAATGATTGCCATAATTTAAATCTGAAATGCGCACGGGAATGTGCATGTTAAAGGTAAACCTCTCTGGTAAGGTTAATTTTATTCTTGCCATTTTTAAAACTCTCTTTTAAAATAATTTGTAGCATGTAAAAGTCTGCTGCCATACCAACTAAACATTTCGCCATCTACTAACCTTATGTTGGCCTTAGGCAAAATTTCTTGTAGCTCTTGAATATGTTTTTCCTTAAAAGGATAAGGCTCTGAGGATAGCAATATTTCTTTAGGTGCTAAAATACCTATTTCTTCATTTGTTAAACTTGGGTATCTACTGCCCTTTTCAAGCACATTTCTCCTACCTATTCTATACAACATATCATTTATAAATGTATCTTTTCCTGCTGCCATCCAAGGTTCTCTCCAAATTAAATACAAGCAATCTATTACTTCTGGTTGAACCAACAAAGCATTAAATTCAGTTTCTATTTGCTTACTTAACTGCATAGCTTCAGAAGTTTTACCAACCAACTCCCCTAATTTCTCTATCATAATTAAAGCACTTGGCAAGTCTTTTATATCACTCATCCAAACTGGAAACTTCTCCATTAAAGTCTCAATCTGCTTTTGGTCGTTCTCTTCTTTATTGCCAATAATTAAATCTGGCTCCAATGCCGTAATTTTGTCTATAAGTAGCTTTTTTGTTCCTCCTATGCGAGGTTTTTGTACATGCATTTCATGGGGATGGATACAAAATAGCGTTTGGCCCACCACCTCTTGGTTCAACCCTAAACTATACAAAAGCTCTGTTTGTGAAGGAACTAGACTTACAATTCGCTGTGGAATGGCAGGCAATTGAATTACCCTACCCATCATATCTGTAAAGCTAAATTGTTGGTTCATTAAGCAGCAAAAAAGCGAAAGAAAATGAAATATCCCAAAGGCCATTATATTTGCCAAAATTTAGTTTACTATTTTAAGATATGGGAAGGATTTTTGAAAAACGCAAACACAAGATGTTTGCACGTTACGCTAAAATGAGTCAGGCATTTACCAAAATTGGTAAAGAAATTGCCATTGCAGTTAAAATTGGAGGCGCAGATCCAGATGGTAATTCGCGCCTAAGGGCCATTATTGCCAATGCAAAATCTGTAAACATGCCCAAAGCTAATATTGATGCCGCTATTCATAGAGCAAGTACAAAAAGCGATAAGGAAATGGAAGAAATTGCCTACGAAGGTAAAGGTCCGCATGGTGTTGCCATTATAATTGAAACAGCCACCGATAACCCTACAAGAACCATTGCCAACCTTAGAGCCCACATGAATAAAACTGGCGGCCAAATGCTAAACTCGGGCAGCTTAGATTTTTTATTTGAAAGAAAAGGTATCTTTATTATTCCTATGGCAGGCATAGATTTAGAAAACTTTGAATTGGAAATGATAGATTATGGTATGGAAGATTTAGAAGAAGATGGAGAAGGAAATTATATCATTACCGTTCCATTCACAGAATTTGGCGCTATGCAAAAGGCTTTAGAAGACCGTAAAATAGAAATAACAAACGCACAATTGCAGCGCCTACCAACCTCTACCCTAGTTGAATTAAATGACGAACAACAAGAAGATTTTGGCAAATTGTTGGATAGGTTAGACGAAGATGAAGATGTTGTAAACGTTTGGCATAATTTAAAATAATTTTGAAAACAAGATCATCCCGTAAGCCCAAACTTATTGAGCGACAAGCAGAGCATTCCGACTTAAAGGATATCATTAAGCTGTCGCAAATTTGTTTTCCTAAAAACGATCCATGGACCTTGCCCATGCTGGAAAGTCAATTTAAAATTTTTCCAGAAGGAATGCAGGTAATTGAATATGAAGGCGAAATTGTTGGTTCTGCATCTAGCCTTATTATCAATTGGGATGAATACGATGATGAC
>VEQB01000481.1 GCA_018883485.1 Bacteroidota bacterium | reverse complement strand
AAACTAAATGGAGGCACTGTGGCATACAAAGTATCTATCACTTCTTTGCCATCTACCATTTTGCTTACAGCCTCTCGCTCGCCTAAAATGGGTAATTTTTTTACCTCGGAAGAGCAGGCATTTAGTGCAAGAATGCTTACTAAATAAAATACAAATCTCATGAAATAAAATTTACGCCAACCATTATTCACCTAAAATATAAGCTGCTTTTTCTAAGCCCTCCTCTACCAAAGCACTTACCTTTTCTATTTCTTGCTTTTGCACAGTGAGGTACGCTTCGGCTGTATCTAAACCTTCTGGCCTTTCAAAATTTCGCATCCATTGCATCATGTCTTCATCTGCCTTACTTAGGGCGTAACTAATGGGTTGTAAGCTATCTTTACATGCTTGTGTACGGCAACTATCTATTTTATTGTTAATACGTTTTCTATACGTTAATACCTTACCCATTTTTGGCATTACTTCATCGTGAATTTGCATCACCTCTTTATCTAAGGCATCCGCAGCATTTTTACGATCGTCTGTGCAAGCTACTAAAGATGTAGCAAGCGCCATCATCACTATTAGTTTTTTCATGCGGCAAAGATGCGCAATTAAATGTACTTAGGAAAGGTTAAGCTAAAGCTAGAACCTTTACCTTCTTCACTCTCTACCCAAATACTGCCTCCATTCTTTTCTGTAAACTCTTTGCATAACATTAATCCCAAACCTGTACCTTTTTCATTACCCGTACCTTGGGTGCTTACATTAACATGTGCAGTAAATAAAGTAGCCAACTTATCTTTGGCAATACCTACCCCATTATCTATAACTGTAATTTGATGAAAAGCCTCCAACTCTTCAGAAATAATAGTTACCTCTCCTCCCTCCCTTGTGAATTTTAAGGCATTGCTCAATAAATTTCTAAGAATTAGGTTCACCATGTTTGGGTCGGCAAGCAGATAAGCATCTTCCTCTGTTTCGTTGTGTAAGCTAATGTTTTTTTGAAGTGCCATACTTGCCAACATAGCTATATTTTCTTGCGCTAAGGCATGTAAATTAACTTTACTTGGTAACACCTTAACTCCTTTTAATTGCCCCGACGCCCATACCAACAAGTTTTCTAATAAATCTATGGTGTTTTGTACCGAGGCTGCTACTTCCTTGCCAAACTCATGCTGACTACTAGCATCATATTGCGGATTGCTTACCAAATCAAAATAAAGTTTCATGGTAGTAAGATTGTTTCTAAGATCATGCGAGATGATAGAAAAAAAGCGGTCCTTTACTTGGTTTAATTGGGTTAGCTGTTCTTTTTGCTCGTTTATTTCTTTGTTCTTAACTTCGAGTTCAAACAAACCTTTTTTGAGTTGCTTATTAATTTTTCTATTCTGAGAAATGAAAAATACAAAAATAAGAATAAGCAAGACCAGCAATAAAGACAAAGCCATAAAGAAATTTTTAGCTTGCTTAGTTTGGTTCAGCTCCATTTCTTTTATTTCATCTTCCTTACGCAAAATTTCTACTTGCGCTTGTTTCTTTTCATAATCAAATTGCAGTTGCAAATCTGAAGTAAGTTTTAAGATAGAATCATTAAACAAGGAGTCTTTCATTTCGCTGCTTAAACTCTTATACGCTTTGGAGGTTTGTTTATCATTTAAAGAACGATACAATTCTGCCAAACCTTCATAGGCTTCATCCTGCTCTAATTTTAGTCCTGCATCTTTGGCCAGAGATAAAACTTTCTTATACTCTACACCAGCACTTTCGTAATCTTTAAGTTGGGCATGCGTATTGGCTAAGCCCAACAAACTGCGCGTTTGCAAGGGAATTATCTTTAGCTCGTTGGCAATTGCTGCAGCATTAGCATATTGCTGAGAGGCAGCAGCTAATAGACCTAATTGCAAGCTTAAGCTACCCATATTTACAAGTGTAGCAG
>VEQB01000480.1 GCA_018883485.1 Bacteroidota bacterium | reverse complement strand
GTCTTTAACCACCCACAAATTATGCTTTATTTGATCTGCACTGATAAAGTTAAACTCAGGAACATGCTTCAAAATGTATTGGTCTATGAGCATATCTATGGCCTGATCGTCTGGATAAGTTAGCAATACTGGATTTCCTAAATTATTAAAGTAAGTGATGTGCTCTGCAATTTCGAGTTGCTTTTCGGTTAAAGTATTCTCGTGTTTTAAAATGCGGTTCTCTAAGTAATCATCTACAGAGGCGGCCGCAATAATGCCAGCATAAGCTTGGCTTCCTTTAATCAATCTATAAATGTAAAAAGCAGGCACTTCTTCTTTTACCAAAAAACCTTCGGCAATTAACTGCTTAAGGTATTGAAGTCCGAGAGGAAAATGTTTTTCTACATTTTTCTTTTCCCCTTTAAAGTGCAAGTGTGGCTTAACCACATTTAAATAAGAATGCGGATTAGTCTGCATTTCTTTAAAGGCTGCTTCTTTAGAACTAGCATCAAAAGGTGGTGAAGACACTTCTTTTGCATGATCTTTATGCGGCCTTAAAGCAGCAAAAGGTTTTACTTTAGCCATGGTTAAGGCAATTATTTCTTAAAAAACTCAATTACTTTTTCGGCCAACTCAATACTAATTCTATTCTGCGCTTCTTTGGTGCTTCCGCCAATATGCGGACTTAAAGAAACGTGGTTATGTTGCAAGATAGCCATGTTAACAGGTGGTTCTTTTTCAAATACGTCTAAGCCAGCAAAACCTACCTGACCAGAATTTAAGGCTTCTAATAAATCGGCTTCAGAAATTACTCCTCCGCGAGAGCAATTAATTAAGCCTACACCCTTTTGCATTTTGGCAATTACATCTTTATCTATGGGTGCTTTAGCGCCCTCATTAAATGGTATATGAAAGGTAATAAAATAACTTTGTGTAATTACAGATTGCTCGCTTACGGTGTGGATATTCACCTTAACTCTAGAATTAGCTCCTAACATAGGTAGGTTCAAAACAACTTCTACTTGTTCTACATAAGGATCGAAAGCCAATACTTTCATACCTAGGCCTATGGCTACTTTGGCAACTTCTTGTCCTATTCTACCAAAGCCATATATACCCATAGTTTTGCCTTGTAATTCTATGCCATTACTGGCCAGTTTTTTAAGGTCGCCAAACTTGGTATTTCCTTCCGTTGGCATTACCCTATTGGTTACTTGCAGTAAACGAATGCCACTAAATAAATGCGCAAAAACCAATTCGGCCACACTTACAGAAGAAGATGCCGGTGTATTTACCACCTTAATGCCTTTGTTCTTGGCATATTCTACATCAATATTATCCATACCTACGCCACCTCTGCCTATAAGTTTTAGGTTTGGACAAGCATCTATCAAATCTTTTCTAACTTTGGTAGCCGACCTTACCAAGATGGCATCAAAATTATTTAATTGAGAAGCTAAATCTTCTTGGTTTATTTTTTGCGTTACCACTTCAAAGCCAGCAGTCTCTAAAATTTGCTTTCCGCTTTGGTCTATCCCATCGTTGGCTAATATTCTTATCATGTTTAAGAGTTAAGAGTTAAGAGTTAAGAGTTAAGAGTTAAGAGTTGGTTTTTTCGTATTCCTGCATGGCATCTACCAATACTTGTACACTTTCTATAGGTAATGCGTTATATAAAGAGGCTCTTAAACCACCTACCGAACGGTGACCTTTTAATCCGCTTAGATTCTTAGCTGCACAAAACTTTAAGAAAGGTTCTTCATGTGCTTTGTCATTTAAAATAAAGTTAACATTCATACGGCTTCTATCTTCTTTAGCTACAGTTCCCATAAACATGCTATTGCGGTCTATTTCTGCATACAATAAATCGGCTTTGGCTTTGTTTCTAATTTCCATAGCCTCTAGGCCCATTTCTTTAATCCATCTTAAGGTGTGCATAC
>VEQB01000479.1 GCA_018883485.1 Bacteroidota bacterium | reverse complement strand
TCACTCAACTTTACAATTCCACATGGGTATATAACCATAAGCGCAAAGGCGAGTTTCAACTCAATGGAAAGACATTTGAATTCAAATTAAAATCCTCTTTCCCTAAAAATATCTCAAGAGAATATTTGCTCGTTGATTTATTAAACAATTTGGATAACCTAGCAGAAGACCAAACACAAGCCTTAGATAAATTGCCCAATAATGTAGGTAGTTTTAATGCTGATGCTTTGATGAAGGCTACTCAACAATATGGAACAGGCAAAACAAAGCGCACTTTAAAATCAATAATTAGAAACGTACTTCAGCATGCTTGATTTCATACATAACGACCCTGAATTTAAAGAGCTTCTCTCTATTGTATCTTCCCAAAAAGGCATTGATATTACATTGGTTGAGAAGGATTATTGGATCATGCATGCATTGTACTCATTGCAACAACAGGGAATTGAGTTTGAATTGAAAGGTGGAACGTCATTATCCAAAGGCTATGGATTAATTCATAGATTTTCAGAAGACATCGACATTCACATTCGTACAAATTTTGGCTTACCCATCGAAGGGAAAGAAGACAAATCACAAGTAAAAACGGCACGCCAAGAATTTTATGATGTGTTTGCAAAATCGCTTTCGATAAATGGGATCAAAGAAATTGTTAGAGACCATGAATTTGATGACAAAGAAAAATTCCGAAGTGGAGGAATAAGACTCTACTATGAAAGTTATACCCCTACGTTGGAAGGGCTGAAAGATGGGATTTTATTAGAAGCTGGATTCGACACCGTAACACCCAATAACCCCATCGATATATCTTCTTGGATTTGGGAACACCTTATTTCAATAGGAGCACACATCAATTACATAAACAATAATGCAACAGGCGTACAATGCTATCATCCCGGTTACACCTTAATTGAAAAAATTCAAACCATAGTTCGCAAATATCGCAACAGAGATAACCCTGGAGCTTCTGATGATAAAAACTTCATGCGTCAATATTATGACGTTTATTGCCTGCTTGGCAATTCTGATATAAAGGCTTTCATTGGCACTCCAGAATATTTAGCACATAAAGCAGCTAGAATCAAAGGTGCTGACAACCAAATACCACTTCGAGAACATCCCGCACTTTTATTAAGTGATTCGGAGATAAGAGAGTCATTCCAAAATCGCTATGAATCCACTTCCAAGCTTTATTATAATGGGCAACCAGAGTTTAAAGATATTTTGGCAAGGATACAATTGCATTTGAATCGGTTGTAAAAGGGTTTCAACTACCGAGTATTTCTCGATAGCTGAACATACTATTTTTACAATGCAGCAGCTAGTTGAATTTAATCGAAAAAATGCAGGAGTTGAAACTAACAATTTGCTGATGCCTGATACGGTATGATACGCAAATATACGACAACGATACTACACACTGGCTTGTTTACGACCTGGCAAAAGCCAGCAGCGAACTGTAATTTCCTTTTAAAGGAACGCCCCAGTGTCCATTGCACAGCCTGTTCAATATTCTGCTGCCCAAACTCGTCTAATTCGCCACGGGTGGCAATGGTTGGTAGGAGCAGCCCGTCTTTTTCTTCTTCATCTAAAGGGGTTTGGCCATCAATGTAGTCTAAATCTAATCCCATAGAACTTTTAACATTTCATGCTTTAACAAAATAGCCCTCTCCTTTATGGCGGTTTCAATCCGCTTTTCTATATCCAGTATGCCCTGCTTGGAAACATTCAGCTTGTTGCCTAATAGCCAACAGCCAACCGCCTACTTTCCAATACAAAACTTACTAAAAATATTCGCCAATAAATCGTCGTTGGTTATCTCACCTGTGATTTCTCCTAGGTGGAAAACGGCTTTGCGGATGTCGAAGGCAAGCAGCTCTGTTTTGCGGTTTTGTTGCATGCTTTGTAATACCTGTTCAAGGCT
>VEQB01000083.1 GCA_018883485.1 Bacteroidota bacterium | reverse complement strand
ATATGCATCAATCCTGTATCATTGGTATGCACTACTTGTGCCTGTTTAAGTAACCAAGCGCTTTGGTGTAAGCTAATCTTTCCGCATAAGTTCACCACTTTTTCACCACAAGTTTTTTCAATTAATGCGGCTCTTTCTACATCTTCTTTTCCACCTAGTAAAACCACAATTAAATCTTGGTCTATTATTTTTTTGCAGATATTAGCAACAGGTAATTGCTTGGTAAAATGTTGGGCTCCAATGGCCCAAGCTATGTATGGTTTAGCCTTAAGGTTAAAGCCATTTATAGTTTCGGTTTGAACCAACGCTGGTATAAAGTAATCTAAACCCAAGCCATCGTTTTCAACTCCTAAATGCGCTGCCGTTGCTAAGTAACGGTCAACAATATGTATAGGAGGGAGTATGTTTATTTTAAAGTAAACGCGGATGAATTTTTCTATGTTTAATTTGTTATATGAACTGCTTGGTGCTCCAAGTGCTTGTTTAAATAATAGCGTACGAAGATTATGGTGAAGGTCTATTACATGAGTATAGTTTTCAACTCTTAGGTTCAAACCTTTTTTTAATGGAGAAGTATCTAATACCTGTATTTTGTCTAAGTATGGGTTTGGTTCAAGAATAGATTTGTATTGGGGTTTAGTAAGAAAATGAATTTCTGCTTGTGGCAAATGTTTGCGCAAGCAGCGTATAACAGGCGTAGTAAGCACAATATCGCCAATGGAGCTAAAGCGTATGATGAGAATTTTTTCTTTCAAAACCAATTCAAAATTTTTTCAAATATATACCTAATATCGTGGCAGTATGATCAAATATCCATTTCCAATTCAATATATTAAAACTGGTACTGATGTAAATATTGCTTTTTGTGATGAAGGAAGCGGAGAAACAACGCTATTATTTATTCATGGTTTAGCTAATTATATTCCTGTTTTTGAGTATAATATTTCAGAGTTAAGCAAACATTACCGTTGCATTGCTATCGACCTACCCGGAAATGGGATGTCGTCTAGAGACAATTTTCCTTTTACTATGATATTTTATGCAGAGGAGGTGGCTAAGTTTATTAAGGTTATGGGGCTTAATAGCGTTGTGCTTTGTGGGCACAGCATGGGTGGGCATGTTAGCTTACTTGTGGCCCTTAGGTTTCCAGAGTTGGTAGAAAAATTGGTTTTATTTGCGCCAAGTGGCCTAGAGCAATTTACGGAGATGGAAAAGATGTGGTGCAAAAGTGTGTTGCAATTAGGTAGTTATGTGTACAGTGATGCGATGAGCCTAGAAACTGCCATCAACCAAAGTTATTATCATAAAGAAAAAGTAGGAGCTAAGGGTATCATTAATGATCTTAAGCAATTAATGACAGGCGAGGCTGGAAGATATTGGAGAAGTATGGTGAAAGCCAATATTGAAGCCATGCTAGACGAACAAGTATATTCGTTTTTAGGAGAGGTAAAGGCTCCCGTATTGCTTTGCATGGGCGATCAAGATATGTTGATTCCAAATAAGATAGTTCACCTGGCAGATAGCCCAACTAAACTGGCAAAGCGTTCGGCTTCCTTATTTAAAAAATGCGAGGTGGAGATTTACAAAAACTGCGGCCACTTTGTGCAGATTGAAGAAGCGAGTGCGGTTAATCTTCGGATTCAACATTTTTTGGCATCACAAACACCGGAATAGGCGGATCTAATACCATTTTCTGTGAATTACTGCCAAGTAATAAATTATCTAACCAACCATGCTTAGCCTTGTAAAGTATGAGCATTTGGGTGTTGTTTGGATTAATATGGCGTTTCAAATTTTCTGAAATGGAATATTGAAGATTGCCCTTTTTTACATTTAAAGTGATGTTTTTATAGGTGTGGTGTCTAATTAATTTTTCGGCTTCGAGCATTAACTTTTCGCTTTCTGGGCCGGCATAATCAAAGTAAAATATTTCTAAAACAGCATGAAATACTTTAGCAAAAGGTTCTATTACGTCTAATTCTTCTTCTAATGAAACTAAATCAGAAGCATAAATAATATGATAAATAGGTTCAAATCGATAATCTTTAGGAATGGTAATTACAGGCATGTTGCTATGTGCAATTAATCTCGCTGTATTACTACCCAAGAATATTTCTCTAAAGCCACTTGCGCCATGGGTTCCCATGATAACTAAATCGCAATCGTTTGCACTAAAAGCATTTTCAATACCAACATTAATTTGGTTGTGGGTACTTACTTTAGCCGATATAGTAACCTCATCTGGGTTACATTGATGCGTTTTAAGCAATTGCTTATAACTAGATAAAAGTAAATTGATTTCCTCCTCCTCATCTAAATAGTAATTTTCGAACGGGATGTCGGTAACCGGTATTGGCAGCGGCATGGCATGATACAAAACAATTTCGCTATTGGTATACTTGGCAAATTCATAGGCATACAAACAGGCATTTTTTGCTTCAGCGGAGTAGTCTGTAGGAACTAGTATTTTTAGCATAAGAGCATCATTACTGGGTCGAAGGTAATGAATCTTGGTTTAATTAACTACTTTGATTTGCTTCAAAATATTGGTCAACTAATAAATTTTTTCCATCTGCTGCTGCTGTTGCTAATTCGTCGCAGCGCTCGTTTAAGGCGTTTCCGGCATGGCCTTTTACCCAATGAAACTTCACTTTGTGTTGTGCATAAATTTTCAAGAATCGTGCCCATAAGTCGGGATTTTTTTTGCCGGCAAATCCTTTTTGTGCCCAGCCGAATACCCATTGCTTTTCTACCGCTTCACAAACATATTTACTATCTGTATACACACTCACCTCCGAGCCAGGAATTTTAAGCGATTCTAAAGCTATTATTACAGCCAATAATTCCATTCTATTGTTGGTGGTTAGTTTAAACCCTCCACTTAATTCTTTGCGGTGTGGGCCACTTATAAGAATAGCGCCAAAGCCACCTGGTCCTGGGTTTCCTCTACTCGAGCCGTCTGTGTATATTGTAATTTTCATGTAAAAAACCAGCACAAGTATAATGAAAAGCCAATTATACTTCTTCTACAAAGGCTTTTTTAAAGGCAGCCTTGCGCGATTCTGCCTGCGTTATAAGAAACAACAGCCATGCTCTAGGAAGTCGAATGCGGCTCATTCAAAAGGATGTTAAAGCTCAAAATTGGTTAATTATGAGCTTCAAATGTTATATTCGTGAGCCAAACGATTACTTCGCTCCACAATGCAGGCAATCCTTTTACCATAAATCTAAAATAGTATGATTACAATAGTAAAACGAAGGTTCTTACCTAACAAAATTAAAGTTACAAGTTGGGAGATTATTGCTCCTTACTTTGAAGATTTATCTACTAGAAATCTGCATTCAAAAGAAGCCCTTGAAGATTGGCTTAAAGATAGAAGTGAGTTAGAGGCTTTTTTGAGTGAAGACCTCGCATGGCGCTATGTGCGCATGACTTGCGATACCACCAACAAAGAACTAGAAGCTGCATATCTATTTTTTGTAGAAGAAATAGAACCCAAAATAGCACCTTTCACAGATTTGTTAAATAAAAAATTAGTAGGTTGCGAATACTTGTCGGACTTAAATACGGAAAAGTATTTTATATACCTCAGAGGTGTTAAAAAGGAAATAGAAATTTACCGCGAGGCCAACATACCTTTATTCGCCCAAATAGCTGCAGAATCTCAAAAGTATGGTAGTATTATGGGTAGTTTAAGTGTGGAGATGGAGGGTAAAGAACTTACTCTGCAACAAGCTGCAAACTATCTTAAAAATCCAGATAGAGCCATTAGGGAAGAGGCGTTTAGAAAAATTAGCGAAAAGCGCTTAAAGCATGCAAATGAATTAGACCTCTTGTTTGATAAATTATTGGGATTAAGAAACCAAGTGGCTACCAATGCAGGTTTTGAGAACTTTAGGGATTATATGTTTGCGGCCATGGGGCGTTTTGATTATAAACCTGAAGATTGCTTTGCTTTTCATGAAGCGGTTCGAACAGAGGTTGTGCCTCTAGTGAAAGCATTTAATGAAAAAAGAAAAGCAGAACTGGGTCACGACCTTAGACCTTGGGATTTAGAAGTAGATACGCAAAATAGACCTGCCTTAGAGCCCTTTACTTCTGGTGCAGATTTATTAGATAAAACAGTACGCTGCTTTAGAAAGGTAGATGAATATTTTGCATGGTGCATAGAAACTATGGACAATATGGAGCGCCTAGATTTAGAAAGCAGAAAAGGAAAAGCGCCTGGTGGGTACAATTATCCGATGGCAGAAACAGGTGTTCCTTTTATTTTTATGAATGCTGCCAGTAGCACCCGAGATGTAGAAACCATGGTGCACGAGGGTGGACATGCAGTGCATTCTTTTTTAAGCAAAGACTTAGAATTAGCAGCCTTTAAACATTGCCCTAGTGAAGTGGCCGAGCTCGCTTCTATGAGTATGGAATTGTTAAGTTATACGGGTCAAGATGAGTTTTATAAAACCCCAGAGGACCTACAACGCGCCAAAGAAGAGCATTTAGAAGGCATTATTAAAATCTTACCTTGGATTGCCACTGTAGATAAATTTCAACATTGGATTTATACGCATCCAACGCATACTGCCGAAGAGCGCAAGGCCTATTGGGTGCAATTAAGCAAAGATTTTGGAACTGGCTTGGTAAATTGGGATGGCTTAGAAGAAATGCGTAATTATAGCTGGCAAAAGCAATTGCATTTGTATGAAGTTCCTTTTTATTATATAGAATACGGCATGGCCCAATTAGGGGCCCTCTCTGTTTGGAGAAATTATTTACAACAGCCAGAGAAAGCTATTGCACAGTATAAAGAAGCCTTGGCATTAGGGTATACCAAAACCATTGGAGAAATTTATGCCACTGCAGGTATTCAATTCGATTTCTCCGCAGGTTATATAAAGGAGTTAATGAGTTTTGTGAAAGGTCAATTAAACAACTAATATGAAGATATTTTGTATAGGTAGAAATTATGGATTACACGCCAAGGAATTAGGAAATGCTATTCCTGAAAATCCTGTTGTTTTTTCTAAACCAGATACTGCTTTACTAAAAAATGGAGAACCTTTTTATTTGCCAGATTTTAGCAATGATGTGCACCATGAAGTGGAATTGGTAATTAAAATTTCTAAAGTGGGCAAGAACATTCAAGAGCAGTTTGCGCGTAATTATTTTAACGAAATTGGGTTAGGAGTAGACTTTACTGCACGCGATTTGCAAACGCAACTAAAGGAAAAAGGATTGCCTTGGGAATTGGCCAAAGCCTTTGATAATTCTGCTCCTTTAGGGGATTTTATTTCTGTTGCAGATAGAAAAGATTTAAACAACATAGCATTTGGTTTGCAAAAAAATGGAACTTGGGTACAACAAGGCAATGCTGCCGATATGATTTTTTCTTTTGAGAAAATTATTGCTTTTGTTTCTACTTATTTCACTTTAAAAGTTGGTGATTTAATTTATACGGGCACACCGGCAGGAGTTGGGCCAGTTAAAATTGGCGATGTATTAGAAGGGTTTTTAGAGGGTAAATCTGCATTAAAATTTGAGGTTAAATAAGGTGCGCATAGGCAGCTTCTTTTGTTTGTTAGTTTTTTTCTGTTTGAACCTAAAGGCTCAAAATTATCCGAGCAACTATTTTAGGTATCCATTAGATTCTGCAGTCAATCTGGTATCTCCGTTTGGTACTTTAAGAGACAATCATTTTCATAGTGGCTCAGATTTACGTACCAATGGCAAGGAAGGCCTAGTAGTGTACGCTGCTGCAGATGGTTATATTAGTCGTATTAAAATACAAAGTGGCGGTTATGGCAAAGCAGTGTACATAGATCACCCAAATGGTTATACCACTGTTTACGGACATTTACAAAAATACCATGGTGCTTTAGTACGGTACATACATCAATACCAGTATAAGAATAAAACCTTTGAGTTTGATAAGATTTTTGATAAACCATTATTGTTTGTAAAAAAGGGAGATACGCTTGGCTTTTCTGGCAATAGCGGCAGCAGCACTGGTCCGCATGTTCACTTTGAATATAGAGATACCAAAACGGAAAAGATTATTAACCCGGCTTTTTTTGGGGTGTTACCTTATGATACTTTGGCTCCGTTTATTTCTCAACTGGTGTTTTATAAGTTTGTGGCAGAAGGTTTAATGCCTAAGCAACGTTTAATTTTTGCGAAGAATAAATTGGTTCAAGAAGATAGCTTTTGGGTTTGGAAAGATACAATGGAATTAGACCCAGAAATGTATGGAGTAGGCGTAGAGGCTTATGATTTTATTCACAATGCTAAAGACCCAAAAGGTATTTTTGGATATACTTTATCTTTAAATGGAGAGCAAATTTTTAAGCATGAACTCAACCGCTTTGGTTTTGATGAAACAAAGTATATCAATACCCATATTGATTATCCTTATTATAAATTAGAACGAACCAGAATTCAAAAATGCTTTGTAGATGATGGAAATAAATTCTCAAATTATATTACCAATAAATCTAAAGGAAAGTTTTTTTTAAATACTGGAGAAAGAGGATTCTTGATGTTGAAAGTTTATGATGTAAATGGAAACAATGCACAAGTAAAAGTATACTATAAAGTAGGTTCAAACAGAATAGATAAAGAGCGCCAAAATTACTTGGCAACTTTAAAAGGAAAAAAGGCTTTGTATCCGCTTCAAACAAATTATATAAGAGCTGCGGGTTTTGAAGCTAAATTAGATCCGGGAGATTTTTACGATACCATTTATTACTACTTAAAAGTTCTACCAAGAATAAAGCATGTTTGGGCGCCTGTTTATCAATTACATCAAGCCTTAACGCCATTGCACAGAAATATGGATATAGCCATTAAAGTGGATGGGATAATTGAAGGTCTTGAATCAAAATTGGAGTTAGTATATTTTAACAAAGAAGGAGATAATCCTAGGTCTATGGGTGGTAATTATAACAATGGCTGGGTTAAAGGTAAGGCTTCTAATTTTGGGAATTATTCTGTTTTGATAGATACTGTTCCTCCAAGCCTAAAGCAAGTTTTTATTAATATTAATCCCGACCCAAGTGATACCTTGCTTTGGACCTTTGAAATTAAGGATAATTTTACCGGTATAAGTTCGTATGAGGGTTATTTAAACAATAGATGGATTTTGTTAGATTTTGATGGTAAAAACAATTTATTGACTTATAGGTTTGATGAAATATATGAAGCTGCAAAGAATGATGCTCTCAACCAAGCCAATCAAGGTATTCTTAATCCAACCCTGGAGCTTAGAATTCGCGTTTCCGACCCAAAAGGCAATCAAACTGAGAAACTTTTCATTATGCCTTTCAATGGCTTTTAACTCCCGCCTTCGCTAAAGCTCCGTCGGGCAAGCATACCTCAAAACTCAAAACTTAAAACTTAAAACTTAAAACTTAAAACTTAAAACTTAAAACTTAAAACTTAAAACTTAAAACTTAAAACTTAAAACTTAAAACTTAAAACTCATACCTCATAACTAAAATGGCAATCACACTACAAGCAGGCGATAAAGCACCTGCATTTAAAGCAAAAAACGAAAATGGTGAAACCGTTTCATTGGCAGATTTTAAAGGTAAAAAATTGGTATTATATTTCTATCCAAAAGATGATACCCCTGGCTGCACGGCAGAGGCCTGCGATTTAAGAGACAACTATAAATTGTTTCAGAAACAAGGGTATGAAATTTTGGGTGTAAGTCCAGATAATGCGGCCAAGCATCAAAAGTTTATAGCCAAGTACGAGCTTCCGTTTTCATTGTTGGCAGATACCGATAATGTTGTGGCAACTGCCTATGGCACTTGGGGCGAGAAAAGCATGTATGGCAAAAAATACATGGGCATTTTACGCACCACCTTTGTGATAGATGAAAAAGGAAAAATTGAAAAGGTAATTGAGAAAGTTGATACCAAAAAACATACTACACAATTGTTGTAGTTGTTAAAAATGCCTTTCCACTGCGCCAGCTATCTTGGCAGCAGGAAGTTCTTCCATACAAGAAGTGCCATCCAAACAGCTGCCTCTGTAAAAACATTTGCAGGCTTTATTTGGCATTACAATTTCACCTTTGCCAAACAAGTCAAATTCGTTTGGATTAAAGATATTGTTCATCAAAACAATCTTTTTTCCTAAGGCTAAAGTGATGTGCATGCCCATGGTAACTTGTGTAACCACCAAATGGCAGTGATTTACCAAATTGATGAATTCAAACAAGCTAAAATAGCCTAAATAATGAGCCCCAGAGCGTGCTTGAATCTCTTTATTACGGGCATCTTCTGCCTCGCCACCCAACAATAAAATATGCGCATCG
>VEQB01000478.1 GCA_018883485.1 Bacteroidota bacterium | reverse complement strand
GTTATGAAGTTTGCCGAAGATGAATTTAGTAATGCTTCAAACTATGCTACCCAAAGGAAAATTGCTGTTAAAATAGATCCTTTCGTTATAACAAGAGGTGTAATTTCTCTAGCAGGCGAATATTCATTAAAACCAGGCATGAGCACAGAAGTTGGTTTGGGTTATATTGGTGTGGGTAATTATGAAAACTCTGAAATATGGGATTTTGATAAAGCAAATGGATTCTTTTTACGAGCTGGCATGAAGTTTATAAATACCCCTGATTACCACTTAAAAGGAATGCGTTATGCCCACATATTAAAGGGTGGGTATATTAGGCCTGAACTTTTATTTACAAGTTATTCAACATCTAGTTCTTATACAGGTTACAACTACATCAACACGCCACCCTACAGTATTCCAGTAAATTATAATAACGAATTCAAATTCACAGGTGGCGGATTTTTTCTAAACTTTGGAAAGCAATGGGTGTTCAGTGATGTTTTTCTAGTTGATTTTTTTATAGGTCCAGGAATCGCTGTAAAAAAGGCTAAATACTTTAAAAATGGGGTAGAACAACCTTTTGATTATTATGATCCATCTGTAACTGGAATGTTTGCATTTACCACTATTACAGATCAGCCAGGTAAAGCAGCTTTTAGCTTTCAAACAGGTTTAAAAGTTGGATTTTTGATTGGTGCCAAGGCAGAAAAATAGATAGCTATTTCTAACTATGAAATGGCTGCAATTATTTTTTATTATACATTTTTTTTACCCCAACCAATTAAAGTCTGAAACAAGACTTAATATAAGTGCAGATTTAAAGTCACTTTTTAACAGTGATTTTAAATCTGTTTCTTTTTCTAACTGCCGCACTTGCATTAAATTAAAGCCATTCAATGATTTTCCTGAACCTAATAATTATGCTCCACAAAAAGGCTTAGCCATAAAATTAGAGCCGTTTGCGCTTATACCAGGCACCCTCGCCCTAAGTGTTGAAAAATCTTTAAAGCGAGGCAGAAGTTTGGAGTTGGGTTTAGGTTTAATGGGTATTTACAATTTAGAGGATGTTGGTTTAGCTTCATCTGGTTACTATTTTCGATTGGGATATAAATATTTTAAGTCTCCTAATTTTGCATCAAGGGGAAGTAGGTATTACCATATTCTTAATGGAACTTATTTTAAACCAGAAATCACCTTTAGCCGTCCCAACCTTAAAAATACCAACTATTACAACAGTTATCAAGGTAATGGATATTTTTTCACCACTTCTTATGAAGAAGACAATGTTTTAGGTCTTGCAGGGATTTTAAATTTTGGCAAGCAATGGGTTTTTAACGACTTGTTTTTACTTGATGTTTTTGCTGGTATTGGCTTAGGTTATGGAACCAAAATTTCAACTAAGGTGGTTTCAACTATCAGCCAGTATTCCAAAGAGCCTTTTTCTTATGATGGAGATAGCAGACCTGAAGGTATTGGTGGAATTGGATTATATTTGAATTACTATTCTGATAAAATAGGATTTGCTGGGCATTTGGATTAAGATTTGGAATGCTTATTGGCCAAAAGAAAATTAAACTAATCGATAATCTGCAATGAAAACGTATTACCATTTTTACTTAAAGAAGTTTCAAAAAAAATTACATGTTGTTTTTTGGTTAGTTGGGCTTTTATTTATTTCTTGTACCTCAGCTGATGAATATGATTCAGTGGATTACATTAATTTACCACTTGTTAAATTTAGTGATACAAGCCTAAAAATAAGTACTATCAATTACCCAGATGTTCCTTTAACAGAAGTTTTAGATTCTGGTTTAGGCGCATTGAAAATATCTGGTTTCTTAAAAACACGTATTGAAATTATAGATAATAAAGCAAAAAAATATAGTTTTACTTGCAGTCCTTTAACAAAGAATTATTCCCAAACAGATATTAATGATAACTATCATG
>VEQB01000082.1 GCA_018883485.1 Bacteroidota bacterium | reverse complement strand
GCTTTAGTGGGTGCATGTATAGGATTTTTGTGGTACAATTCTTTCCCTGCTCAAGTTTTTATGGGTGATACAGGAAGTTTGGCCTTAGGCGGAATCATTGCTGCTTTTTCTATAATGGTGCGTAAAGAATTATTGATTCCGATTTTGTGCGGCATTTTCTTGGTTGAAAATCTTTCGGTAATGCTTCAGGTTTCCTACTTTAAGTATACCAAGAAAAAGTATGGCGAGGGTCGGCGCATTTTTAAAATGTCGCCACTACACCACCACTATCAGAAGTTGGGTTTTCATGAGTCAAAAATTGTTACCCGTTTTTGGATTATCGGAATATTGTTAGCCATCATTACTATCATCACTTTAAAGGTTAGATAAGATGCAAAGAATAGTAATATTAGGTAGCGGTGAAAGTGGCACAGGCGCGGCAATGCTAGCCAAGTTAAAGGGTTATGAGGTTTTTGTATCCGATATGGGTGGTATTAAAGAAGAATACAAAAATGAGTTAGATGAACTTTCTATTCCTTACGAAGAAAATACCCATACAGGAGCTTTGATTCTTAATGCAACAGAGGTGATTAAAAGTCCTGGTATTCCAGAAAATGCAGAGATGGTGAAGGCTATTCGTAAGCAAGGAATACCTATTATCAATGAAATAGAATTTGCAGCTAGGTTTACTTCAGCTTATAAGATATGCATAACGGGTACAAATGGCAAAACTACAACTACCGCTTTAACGTATCATTTATTAAAGAAGGCAGGCTTAAATGTTGGCCTTGCTGGTAATATTGGTATCAGTATGTGCAGGCAAGTTGCTACCCATAACTACGATTATTATGTGCTAGAGATATCAAGTTTTCAATTGGATGATATGTATGATTTTAAGGCAGAGATGGCAGTAATCTGCAATATCACTCCAGATCACCTCGATCGCTATAATTATGAATTGCAAAATTATGTAGCGTCTAAGTTTAGGATCACACAGAACCAAACTGCAAACGATTACTTCATCTACTGCTCGGATGATGTATTAACCCTAAATAATTTGAATATAGAAAAGGGTAACGCTAAACATTTGCCCTTTAGCTTAGAGCACAAAGAAGTCCTAGGAGCTTACATAGCTTCAGGCGAAATGATAGTAAATACAAACGAGAAACAATTAAATCCTTTTACCATGTATACAACAGAACTTATCTTGAGAGGGCGTCACAATGCCTACAACTCAATGGCTGCAGCTATTATTGCTAATGCCCTCGACATTCGCAAGGATGTTATCCGTGAAGGCCTTTCCGATTTTCAAAATGTAGAACACCGATTGGAGCACGTAGCTACCATCAGAGGTGTAGAATACATTAATGATTCGAAAGCTACTAATGTTAATTCTGCATGGTATGCCCTAGAAAGTATGGATAAGCCTACCATTTGGGTAATGGGTGGCGTAGATAAAGGAAATGACTACAGCATACTAAGTGAGCTTGTGAAAGAAAAGGTACGTATCATTGTTTGCTTAGGTGTTGATAATACTAAAATACATGAAGCCTTTAGCAAGGATGTGGATATGATTTTTAATACCAAAAGCGCTCAAGAGGCAGTGCATGTGGCTGCAAAAATGGCTAAATCTGGTGAAGCAGTATTGCTTTCTCCGGCCTGCGCTTCTTTTGATTTATTTAAAAATTACGAAGACAGAGGTAGGCAGTTTAAGTCGGCGGTAAAGTCTCTATAAAAAATGAACTGGTATAGTTGGGAACATATTAAACCAAAAGGCGATCGTATCATGTGGATGATTATCATGACACTGATGGTTTGGGGTTTATTAGCAGTTTATAGTTCTACTGGTGCCTTGGCATGGAAGAAGCAAGGTGGAAGTACAGAATTTTATCTGTTGCAACAACTGTTCTATCTAAGTATTGGCTTTTTTGTTATGCTATTTACGCATAGTGTTCATTACAGCTTTTATCTTAAGATTTCTAAATTGTTGATGTATTTAAGTTATTTACTTTTATTTCTAACTATATTTTTTGGTTCAAACATTAATGATGCCCAACGTTGGTTAAGGATACCATTTATCGGTATCACTTTTCAAACATCAGATTTTGCTAAAGTAGCGTTAATACTTTATCTCGCACGTGAACTAGCCATTAGGCAAGAAGATATTAAGGATTTTAAAAAAGGATTTATGCCTATCCTCTTGCATGTTGGTTTTACTTGTTTACTTATTGCTCCTTCAAACTTATCTACTTCTTTGGTGCTTTTTAGTACCTGCATGGTAATTATGTTTATTGGCCGAGTGAGTGTGAAGCACATTTTTTATGTTGGTGCCCCAGTACTATTAGTTTTGGGTTTATTTGTTTTGTTAGTTTTAAATACCCCCGATAAGTATCTTAAAGGTATGGGTAGAGTTTCTACTTGGAAGCATAGGATAGAAAACTTTAGCAAGCAATCTACTAATCCAGATGCAACTTATCAAAACGACCATGCTAAGATAGCTATTGCAACCGGAGGATTAACAGGAAAAGGTCCTGGAGGTAGCATAGAAAGAAATTACTTACCCCATGCCTATTCAGATTTTATTTACTCTGTTATAACCGAAGAATATGGCCTTATTGGCGCAATTATAATCATGGGTTTATACTTGTTATTTATGTATAGAGCTTTTAGAATTGTGTTAAAGAGTCCGAAAGCTTTTGGTGCTCTATTGGCAATTGGTCTTTCTTTCGCTTTTGTTATTCAAGCGCTCATTCATATGGCCATTTCGGTAAACTTAGTTCCAAATACAGGTTTAACGTTGCCCTTAATTAGTAAAGGTGGAACATCAATTATTATAACAAGTTTTGCATTTGGACTTATTATGAGTGTTAGCAGATATGTAGAGAAAGATGAACCAGAAGAATTAGAGCCTTTAGCAGCATGACAAAGAAGTTAAAAGTAATTATTAGTGGTGGTGGCACAGGGGGGCATATTTATCCCGCCATAGCTGTGGCACAAACTCTACAAACTCAATTGAAAGGAGAGGTTGAGTTTTTATTTGTGGGCGCAAGCGATAGAATGGAAATGGAGAAAGTGCCCAAGGCAGGATATGCTATAGTGGGTTTATGGATAAGCGGCATTCAAAGGAGCTTGAGTTTAAAGAATTTATTATTCCCTGTAAAAGTAATTTATAGTGTGGTTAAATCTTTGCAAATTATTAGTAGGTTCAAGCCAGATTTAGCTATTGGTTTTGGTGGTTATGCAAGCGGAGCCATGATGTATGCCGCCACTTTAAAAGGTATTCCAAGTATGATTCATGAACAGAATTCTTATGCTGGTATTACCAATAAAATATTGAAGAATAGGGTTCAAAAAATTGCTGTAGCTTATGAAGGAATGGAGCGTTTTTTTCCTCCTGAAAAGCTTATCATCACAGGCAATCCGGTTAGGCCAGATATAGTAAATGCTGCTTCAAAAAGGGAAGTGGCTATTCAGTTTTTCGGTTTGAACCCAACGCGCTTAACACTCTTAATTATAGGCGGAAGTTTAGGCGCTAGAACTATTAATCAAAGTATTGAAAAAGATTTAGAGCTTCTGGCAAACGAAGGACTAAACTTAATTTGGCAAACAGGTAAGAACTTTGTAAGTGTAAAAGCAGACCTTATAAAAGGTGATTTTGTGCTAAAGGTTTCTCCCTTTATTTATGAAATGGATCTGGCTTATGCCGCTGCAGATTTAGTAGTGAGCAGAGCTGGCGCTTTATCTATTGCAGAATTACAGTTGTGCGGTAAAGCTACCATCCTAGTGCCATCCCCTAATGTAAGTGAAGACCATCAAACTAAAAATGCGATGGCTTTGGTTAATAAACAAGCTGCTGTTATAATAAAAGATACTGAGGCAAAGGAAAACTTGGTGAAAGATGCCATTGCCTTAATGCATAACCAATCTTTGCTAACAACTTTAAAAATGCAAATCAAAGGAATGGCCTTGGAAAAGGCTGCAGAAAAAATTGCGCATGAATTACTAAAACTAAGGAAGTAATTATGGAACTGAAAGACATACGAATTGCCTATTTTTTAGGAGTTGGTGGCATAGGAATGAGTGCAATTGCAAGATATTTTTCTAGCAGAGGTATTGTGGTAGTAGGTTACGATAAAACAGAAACAGCCTTAACCCGCAAATTAAGCGATGAAGGGATGTTTTTACATTATGTAGACGACCCTGAATTTGTACAAACCTTGAACCTAAGTGCAAAAGATACCTTAGTAGTTTTAACGCCTGCTATTCCAAAAGACCATCAAGAATGGGCATGGTTAAAAAGCAAAGGTTTTAATATTCTAAAGCGCTCCGAGGTGCTTGGAATATTAAGCAGAGCCTATAAAACTATAGGAATTGCAGGCACGCATGGCAAAACTACTACCTCAACATTGGTAGCACATATTTTTACACAAAGTGCAATAGGCTGTAATGCTTTTTTAGGTGGAATTTCAAGCAATTACCAAAGTAATTTATTATTGCATAAGCATGGCGAAGATACCAAACCTCAGGATCAATTTACAGTGGTAGAAGCCGATGAATTTGATAGGTCTTTTTTAACCTTAGATCCTTACCTATCAGTTATAACCTCTACCGATGCCGATCATTTGGATATTTATGGAGAACACAGCGCCATGCAAGTTTCTTTTTTAGCATATAGCAATAGATTAGTTGAGGGCGGAAAATTATTTATAAAACAGGGGCTAGACCTCATCGAAAAATTGCATGTAAACTTTGAAACTTATGGATTAAATGAAACTGCTCAAAATTATGCGTATGACATTCGAATTAATCAAGATGTAAATACGTTTAGTCTTAATTTGAATGGGAAAATTATATCAGATGTAAGTCTTGGAATACCAGGTATGCACAATATAGAAAATGCAGTGGCCGCTTCTGCAATTGCCATTGCAGCCGGAGTTAGCCAAGAAGAATTGCGTAGTGGCTTGTTTAGTTTTAAAGGAGTAAAAAGGCGATTTGAATACATTATAAAAACACCACTGCGTATTTTTATTGATGATTATGCACATCACCCAGAAGAGCTTAAGGCAATACTAAATTCGGTTAAACAAATGTATCCCAACCATAAATTGGTAATTGCTTTTCAGCCACATTTGTACAGCAGAACTAGGGATTTTGCCGATGGTTTTGCTGCTAGTTTATCTTTGGCGGATCAGTTGTATTTATTAGATATCTATCCTGCAAGGGAGCTGCCTATTGAAGGAGTAAGTTCTGCCATGTTATTGAAGAGTATTACTTGTAAAGAAAAGGAATTGTGTAGTAAGGAGGATTTAATACTTAAAGTTGGAAAAAGTAGGCCTGCTTTATTTTTAACACTTGGAGCTGGCGATATTGATGCTTTAGTAGAACCAATAAAATTAGTATTGGCATGACCCATTACATAAATGATAAAAAATGGTTAAGTGTGCTTAAGAGGTTGCTATTAGTGAGCTTTTGGGTGGTTATGATTAGCGGGGTATTTGCTGCTCTGGCATTTGCATACAAGCAAGAGAAGGAGCTAAAATGCAAAAAAGTATTTGTAAACCTTTATCCACTTGATGTTCATTTTTTTAATAGGCAACGTGTTTTGGAGGTAATTAGAAAAGGTTTTACTAGTGAAAAGAAGTTAATTGGGACGCCTCTTGAGCAAATAAATATTCCCAAGTTTGAAAGAGAATTAAAGAAACAAATTTATATACAGGATGCAGAGGTTTATGCAGATATGCATGGCATTGTAAATATACGCGTTAGGCAAAGGGTTCCCATTTTACGGTTATTACGATTTGATGGTACTCAGTATTATTTGGATAAAACCGGATATAAAATACCTTTAAGCGAGCACTTTACTGCACATGTGCCTTTTGCAAACGGAAATATCTTTGAAAGGTACGAAAAAGGAGATTCAGTGTACTCTTTTGTAGGAAATCAACTATATCAAATGGCTTTATATGTTGATAAAGACCCCTTCCTAAAAGCTTTTATTGAACAGATATTTGTAAAAGCCGATAATGAACTAGTGTTAATTCCCAAAGTGGGCAATGCGTATATCATTTTTGGCGATACCAAAAACTTGGAAGTGAAGTTTGAAAAGCTCTTGGTTTTTTGTAAAGAAGGGCTCAATAGAATTGGTTGGAATAAGTATAGGAGTATCGACTTAAGGTTTGAGGGACAGGTAATTTGTAAAAAATAAATGTATACAACATGTCAAATGTGATTGTAGGATTAGATATTGGAACCACAAAAGTTTGTGCCATTATTGGTAAGCGTAACGAGCATGGTAAAGTAGAGGTTTTAGGAATGGGTAAATCCGAAAGCCTAGGCGTTATCAGGGGTGAGGTGCGCAATATTGAAAAGGCGGTTAGATCTATTGTTGAAGCCGTGGAGAAAGCTAAAGTATCTTTGCTAAAGAACAATAGCAATATAAAACTTGAAATAAATAGTGTGCACGTTGGAATTGCTGGACAACACATTAAAAGCATGCAACATCGCAATAGCATTAGTCTTGGCTCAGAAGCTGTTGAAGTTAGCAGAGAGGATGTGCGTAGATTAATTGAGGATACCTACAAATTAGCATTAAGTCCTGGTGATCAAATTATTCACGTTTTGCCTCAAGAATTTGCCGTAGACGAATGGGGTGAAGTGCTTGATCCAATTGGCATGTCTGGGGTTAGATTGAGTTCTAACTTTCATATAATTACAGGTAATATAGATGCTATTAAAAACATTGGTAAAAGTGTAAATAGAGCTGGTTTAGAATTAGCAGATTTAATTCTTGAACCGCTTTCTTCTGCAGAAGCTGTGCTTACCCCAGAAGAAATGGAAGCTGGTGTTTGCCTTGTAGATATTGGCGGTGGTACAACAGATGTAGCTATCTTTAAGAATAATATTATTCGTCATACCGCTGTAATTCCATTTGGTGGCAACATTATTACCAATGATGTAGAAGAAGGTTGCAATGTATTAAAAAATCAAGCCGAAGCCTTAAAGGTAAAATTTGGTTCAGCACTAGCCGATGAAAATAAGGATAACGAAATAGTTAGTATTCCTAGTTTTCATGGACGACCTCCAAAAGAAGTTTCTATTAAGAACCTAGCAATGGTAATTCAGGCTAGGGTAGAAGAAATTTTTGAATCTGTGCTCTACGAAATTAAAAGTTCTGGCTTAGAAAAGAAATTGAATGCAGGTATCGTTATTACTGGTGGAGGCTCTCAGTTAAAACATTTAGATAAGTTGGTAGAATATGTTACCAGTCTTGATGCACGCATTGGATATGCCAACGAGCATTTAGGTAAAACTGCTGTTGAAGAAATCAATAGTCCTATCTATGCTACTGGTGTTGGTTTAGTTATTAAAGGCTTAAAAGCTGCAGAAGAAAAAGATGCCATTAGCAATATTAAGGATGAGAAGGAGCGTAAGAATGCAGAACAAGAGGTAAATCAGAAGGAAGGAAATATTTTGTCGAGGCTGCTTAAGCAAGGCCAAAAGTGGTTATACGAAAACGATGATTTAAAAGATTTTTAAAACAACTGTAGCAATACAGATAAACTAAAATGATATGGAAAGTGGATTAAAATTCAATATGCCCAAAGAGAGAGCATCAATCATTAAAGTATTGGGTGTAGGAGGCGGTGGCTCAAATGCTGTAAACTATATGTATAGTCAAGGTATTAAGGGTGTAGACTTTATTGTTTGCAATACAGATTTGCAAGCCCTAGAAGCAAGTCCAATTCCAACAAAAATTCAATTGGGAGCTAATTTAACGGCTGGTCTAGGCGCAGGTTCAAACCCAGAGGTTGGAAAAAACTCTGCTATGGAAGCCATTGAAGATATTATTGATATGTTAGGTGTAAATACTAAAATGGTATTTATAACGGCAGGTATGGGTGGTGGTACCGGAACTGGAGCAGCACCTATCATTGCTAAAACAGCTCGCGATATGGATATTCTTACTGTGGGTATTGTTACCACACCTTTTTCTTTTGAAGGTAAACGCCGCATGGAATTTGCCAAAGAAGGAATGGAGGCCTTGAAGAATAGTGTAGATTGTTTGCTTATTATTAGCAATGATAAAATTAAAGATATGTATGGCAATTTGCCGGTTCGCCAGGCATTTGCGCATGCCAATGATATTCTCAATACAGCTGCCAAAGGAATTGCCGAGGTTATCACGTATCCAGGTGAAATAAATGTAGACTTTGAAGATGTTAGAACAGTAATGCGCTCTAGCGGTGTAGCTTTAATGGGCTCTGCAACTGCTAGTGGCGATAATAGAGCTTTAGAGGCAGTTAGAGATGCCTTATCTTCTCCATTACTTAACGATAGTGAAATCCGGGGGGCTAAAAACATATTATTAAATATTAGTT
>VEQB01000081.1 GCA_018883485.1 Bacteroidota bacterium | reverse complement strand
GTTTTTCTATTATGTAATGAAAGTTCTGTTTCGTATTCTATAATTGTTTTTTCATTAATTTTTTCTTCTTTTAGTAGTAATATTATTTTAGCATACTTTTTCTTTTTTATCTCTTTTCTTCTTTGGTTTTGAGTATCAGAAAAAAAGAGAATTTAAAAGTAAGGCAGCCCTTACAAAAGGTAATGATACCTTTGGTAGACCAAAGAATTATGGACGAAATAACCCATGTGAAGGATTTGATACTTGCCGAAGTGAATGTAAAAGAGTTGGAGTTTATGGAAGCCATTGATAAATCTATAAAGCCAAACTTTAAGACTTTAGGCAAAAAGGCAGGGGCCAAAATGAAATTGGTGGCAGAAAAAATTACCTTAATGACCCAAGAGCAAATTGCCGAATTAGAAGCAAATGGGAATTATATTTTAGCTTTAGACAATCAAAACTTAGAAATTTTGAGAGAGGATGTAGAAATTTTATCTCGAGAAATTACAGGTTTTAAGGTGGCCAATGAGGGTGTATTAACGGTTGCTTTAGACATTTACATCAACGAAGAGCTTAGAAATGAGGGAATTGCAAGAGAATTGGTAAGCAAACTTCAGGGTTTACGAAAAGAACTGGATTTTGAGGTAACAGACAAAATAAGTGTAAAAATAGTGGACAATCTTTATTTAAAAGATGCTATAAATCAATTCAAAAACTATATTTGCAGCGAAATTTTGGCAAAGGAAATCAACCTTGTTGCAGAATTGGCAAATGCCAATTCAGTAATGGTTGACGAAACTGAAATAAAGGTATTAATAGAGAAAGCTTAGAAACTATGGCGAAGAAAAACACCAAGAGCACCGCAAAAAAGGCGGCCCCTGCAAAAAAAGCAACTAAACCTGCTCCTAAAAAAGCGGTGAAAAAAGTTAGCAAGGCAGCCCCAGCTAAAAAAGCTCCTAAAAAAGTAGCTCCTAAAAAAGCAGTTAAAAAAGTAGCGCCTAAAAAGGCAGTAAAAAAGGCAGCTCCTAAAAAAGCGGTTAAGACTGCGCCTAATAAGGCAGTTAAAAAAGTTGCTCCTAAAAAGGCTACTCCTAAAAAAGCGGTTAAGACTGCTCTTAAAAAAGCAGTTAAAAAAGTAGCGCCTAAAAAAGCTACCAAGCCTGCTCCAAAAAAGCTTGGCAAAAAAGTAGCCCCTAAAAAAGCTACAAAAGTTGTCACTAAAAAAATTGCCGCTAAAAAAACAGCTCCAAAAAAGGTCACTAAGATTGCTAAAAAAGTAGCTCCAAAGAAGGCAATTAAGAAAGTTATTATTAGCAAGCCGGTTAAAAAGGTGGTTGCTAAGAAAGTAACTAAACCAGTTGCTAAAAAAGTAATTAAAAAACCTGCTACTAAGGCAGTTGCTAAAAAAGCAATAGTAAAACCAGCAGCAAAGCCTGTGGTTAAGCCTATTACTAAACCTATTTCTAAGCCAGTTGCTAAAAAAGCAATAGTAAAACCAGCTGCTAAGCCTGCGGTTAAACCAGTATCTAAAGCCATAACCAAACCAATAGTTGTTAAACCATCTGCTAAGCCATCTGCTAAACCTGTTGTAGTTAAACCAAGTGAAAAACCAATTGTGGTAGTGGCTCCTAAGAAAGCAACCCCTCCTAAACCAATTACTCCTGTGGTTAGTACCACTCCTGTTTTTGAGAAAGAGGAATTGCCAGAAATTCCAATGAATACGCTTAGGTATAGCGATGCTGAATTAGCTGAGTTTCGTGATTTAATTAATAAAAAACTTTCTGTAGCTAAAGAAGAATTAAATAATTTGATGTCTCAAATGCAAAACCCAGGCATTAATGGAGGAGCAGATACAGACAATGCTTACAACAAACCAGATGATGGGGCTTCTACTTCTGAGAAAGAATATTTGAGTCAGTTAGCTGCCCGCCAGCGCAAGTTTATTGAGAACTTAGAAAATGCTTTAATAAGAATTGAAAACAAAACTTATGGCATTTGTAAAGTTACTGGTAAATTAATTTCTAAAGAGCGTTTGCGTGCTGTGCCACATACTACTTTAAGTATGGAGGCTAAATTGCAACAATACAAATAAAAATAAGACCTTTTAAAAAAGGGCGGCCGTAATGGCTGCCCTTTTTTTTATACCTTGCACCCATGAAGCAAAAGTATTTAATACCATTTCTATTGCTTGCCTTGGTACTCTTTTTAGACCAATGGTTTAAGCTCTATATTAAAAATAACTTCTACTTAGGCGAAGAAAAAAGTATCCTAGGCGATTGGTTCAAACTGCACTTTACCGAAAACTATGGTATGGCTTTTGGCTTTGAGTTTGGAGGCAAAACAGGTAAATATTTTCTAACCTTTTTCAGAATTATTTTTGTTGGCCTACTTGGCTATTATGTAAAAACACTTCTCGATAAAAACACACGCAGTTGGTATGTGTATGGCTGGGTACTCATTATTGCTGGAGCCTTAGGTAATATTATTGATAGTGTATTTTATGGGGTATATTTTGGCTACGATACTTGGTTCCATGGAAGAGTAGTTGATATGCTTTATTTCCCTCTTATACGCACCACCATTCCTGCCTCTTGGCCGTTTTGGGCTGGAGAAGATTTTGAGTTTTTCCGTCCTGTATTTAACATTGCCGATGCAGCAATTAGCATTGGATTTGTTGTTATTCTATTAATGCAAAACACCATCAGCAAAGACGAGGAAGTAGCAGCAGCCAAGCAAGAAAACTCCGAGCAATAAATTAATCAACTCCACCCCAAAGACCTTTTCTAACTAGAAGCCAGAAGCCAGCTGCAAGAGGCTAAATTGAGTCAAATCCACAATACGGCACCAATGCCTTAGGAATCATTATTCCATCTGCCGTTTGGTTGTTCTCCAGCAAAGTGGCTAAAATCCTTGGCAAGGCCAATGCAGAGCCATTTAAAGTATGCACCAATTGGTTTTTTCCATCTTTATTCTTGAACCTACACTTCATGCGGTTGCTCTGAAAGTTCTCGAAGTTTGAAGTTGAACTAACCTCCAACCAACGACCTTGTGCAGCGCTGTAAGTCTCAAAATCGTAGGTTAAGGCTGAAGAAAAACTCATGTCGCCGCCGCATAACCTAAGTATGCGATAAGGCAATTCTAATTTCTCTAACAAGCCTTGCACGTGCTTCACCATTTCTTCCAAAATCTCATAAGATTTATCTGGATGGGCAATTTGAACAATCTCTACTTTGTCAAATTGATGCAATCGGTTCAAACCCCTTACATGCGCGCCCCAAGCACCAGCTTCTCTTCTAAAGCAAGGCGTATAACCCACATTTTTAATGGGTAACTCTTCTTCCTTTAAAATCACATCGCGGTAAAGGTTGGTAATGGGCACTTCTGCGGTTGGAATTAAATACAAATCATCCACTGTTGCATGGTACATCTGACCTTCCTTATCTGGCAATTGCCCAGTTCCAAAACCGCTATCTGCATTTATTAACAGAGGAGGCATAATTTCTTGGTAGCCTGCTTTGATAGCTTCATCCAAGAAAAAACTTATCATGGCTCTTTGCAAGCGTGCACCTTTACCTTTGTAAACAGGAAATCCAGCGCCTGTAATTTTAGCGCCTAACTCAAAATCTATCAGGTCATACTTTTTTATCAAATCCCAATGTGGCAGAGCACCTTCTGGCAAAGTTGGGATAGTGCCATGCTCATAAATATTTTCGTTTTCCTCTGGTGTTTGTCCCACAGGCACAGAAGTATGAGGTACATTTGGAATAGTAACCAAAGCCTCATTCAATTGAACTTCTAATTGCTTATATGTTTCTTCCAAGCCTTTTCCGGCTTCTTTCAGTTGTGCTGTTTGGGCTTTAAGCGTCTCGGCACCAGCCTTGTCGCCAGATTTCATTAACTCTCCAATTTTCTTGGCAATTGCATTTGCCTCTGCTTGGTTGGCCTCCATTAAGGCTTTCGCCTTTCTTCCCTCTTCATCTAGTTGCAACACCAAATTAATGGTTTCAGCATGTTTTGGGTGTTTCTTATTAATCCTAGCTTTTGCTTCGGTAGTTTGTTCGCGTAAGTATTGTAGTGTTAGCATAGTGTTGCTTCTGGCCGCTGGCTTCAGGCCACTGGCGTTTTAATTTGAGGGCAAAGCTAAGATTTCTGAGGAACTTTTTCTTACCTTTACACTATCATGAAAAATCTCATCATCATCAACTCCCCCCCTATCAACAATTTCCAACCTTATAAATAAATTTGAAAAACAAAATCAGTGTAGCAAACGTTCAAAAAACGAAAACCGTCAACACGCTAACATGAAAAGAAAACTTATAATCCTCTTATTGCTACTATCAAGTTTTTTATCCGCTCAAACGCCAGAAAAAATTATTGGCAAATGGTTAACGGCCGACAAAGAAGCGCATATAGAAATATTCTATGCCGCGGGCAAATATTATGGTAAAATTGCATGGTTAAAACAACCCATCAATCCTAAAACCGGCAAAGCCTGGGTGGATGACAAAAATCCAGATGAAAGCAAAAGGAATTTACCCTTATTAGGTTCTGTTTTGTTAAAAGGATTTGAAAAAAAGGGGGAGGAATTTATTAACGGTACAATCTATGACAGTAGAGATGGAAAAACCTACACCGGAAAAATTTGGATTAAAAACAACACGTTAAAATTACGGGGTTACTGGGGCATGTTTTATGCCACCGAATCTTGGGAACGGGTTAAAAGTAATTTGTGAAACTAAATTTGAATGACTAATTTGCATTAAAGAAATCAATAGATACAAATTATAGATGGCACAAGCTATAAGGTGGAAACAGCGCTTTGAGAACTTTAGTGATGCATTTAAACATTTAAAGTATGCAGTGGAAGAAGTTAAAAACCCAAATGACCTAGAAAAAGAAGGAACCATACAAAGGTTTGAATCTACACATGAACTAGCTTGGAAAGTAATGAAGGATTTTTTAAAAGACAAAGGTATCCAAGGTATTATTGGTTCAAAAGATGCAACTAGACTTGCGTTTCAGAATGATATTATCAGCAACGGGCAGACTTGGATGGATATGATAGAAAGTAGAAACAAATTTAAATTTGTAAAATATCCAGAAATTGAAAACTAAGTGCACGACTTAAACCTAAACTTACAACAAATTCTTAATAGAACAGTTGACCAAAAAAAAATCTTTGGTACCACCTTTGCCCTCAAAAAAGATAGTTTTGTTTGGGAAGGCGCTGCAGGTAATATCGGTTTGAACCAAGCGTATTTTATAGCGAGTACCACTAAGTTGTTTACGAGTGCAATTATTCTAAAATTTCATTCCCAAAAAATCCTAGACTTAGACGATAAAATATGTAAATACCTAGATAGCGCAATAGTTAAAGGGTTGCATGTTTACAAGGGCAAAGAATATTCTTTCGATATCACACTTAGACAACTTTTAGCGCATACTTCTGGCCTCTCAGATTATTTTCAGGATAAGGGTTTAAACGGAAAAAGTTTAGAACAGGAACTCAAAGAAGGTAATGACCAATTTTGGAGTTTTGAAGAGATGTTGGTTCGAACCAAAAATATAAAGCCCTTATTTGCGCCAGGTACCAAAGGGAAAGCGCATTACTCAGATGCAAATTTCCAACTCTTGGGAAAAATAATTGAAGTAGTTTCTGGGAAACCGTATGCAGAAAATTGTGAGGAGCACATCTTAAAGCCATTTGAACTTACAAGCACCTATTTGTATACCGACCCTAATGATAGCAAACCAAAAGCTTTGTATTTTGAAGCAGCCCCCTTAAATATTCCTAAAGCCATGTGTTCGTTTTGCGCAGATGGTGGAATGGTTTCTACTAACAAAGATCTGTTGGTGTTTATTGAAGCCTTTTTTACGGGCAAACTTTTTCCAAAAGAATACCTCAATTGGATGCAAGATTGGAACAAAATCTTCTTCCCTATGCAATCAGGTGTTGGGCTGCATTTATTTAAGTTGCCATGGATATTAAACCCTACAGGAGCCGTTCCAAGTTTTATTGGCCACTCTGGATTATCTGGCGCCTTGGCGTATTACAGTCCAAAAGATAACATATTCATTGTGGGCACAGTAAATCAAATTGCCCACCCAGACCTATCATTTAAAACGATGATCAAGCTAGTAAGGAAGGCTGCTGGCAGTTAGCTTCTGGCATTTGCTAAAGGCTAGTTGCCTGAAGCTAGTTGCCAGTGGCTATTCAACAACAACCACCTTCGTCATTGCATCACCTTGACGAATGGCATCAATAACGTCTATACCATCCACCACTTTTCCAAAGCAAGTATGGTTACGATCTAGATGTGCGGTGTTGTTTCTGCTATGGCAAATAAAGAACTGCGAACCACCAGTGTTTCTGCCAGCATGGGCCATAGAAAGAACGCCTCTATCATGGTATTGATTTTCGCCGGTAAGTTCACAATTAATCTTGTATCCTGGCCCGCCAGCACCTGTACCAGTTGGGTCTCCACCTTGAATCACAAAATCCGGAATCACACGATGGAAAGTAACCCCATCGTAAAAGCCACTTTTGGCTAATTTTAAAAAGTTTGCAACAGTATTTGGAGCATCTTTCTCAAAGAACTCAACGGTCATTACACCTTTAGCGGTATGTATTTCTGCTTTTGCCATTTTGTATAAGTTATTTTTTGTGGCTGTAAAAATAAGTGATATTTTAATGCAACATTATATTATTTTTTATGCACCATTAAATGAAAACTCGTTAATGATTACCATTGGCTCCGATAAAAAAAATAAGCAAAATTTTTGATGGCGATTAAATTTACAAATTGAGGTTTCTATAATTCTCAATAAAAACAAAATTAAATTTATCTAACATATTTAGAAAAAACCTTCTTACATAAAAAATATAATGCTAGATTCGTTGCACTAAGGAATGGCTAAAAAGGTTAAAGAAAATAAACTCATTTTTGGTGAGGTTGAGGAGTTTCCAGAAAACGACAAGGAAGAAAAGCCCAAAAAGTCTAAAGAGAAACCTGCAGAAAAAGGAAAATATTTTTCCTTTTTGAAAGATGAGCGTTTTCTAAAATCTACAGGCCTTATTTTCATTTTATTTTCGCTATTACTGTTTATTTCTAGCATTTCGTTTTTCACCACATGGCAAGAAGATCAAAGCTTGGTAAAGTCTATCACTTTTGGCATGTTAGAAATTGAACAACCCACCCTTGCCGATAATATATTAGGCAATTTAGGCGCTTGGTTAAGCTATATTTTTGTTTACAAAGGTTTTGGTATTGCCTCTTTTGCCTTTGTATTGCTTTTCTTCTTGGTTGGGGTGCTCTTGCTAACAGGCTTACAACCATTACCATTAGCCAAAACCCTGCGCTTTAGTTTTTTTGGAGGCATTTGGCTTTCTTTGGTTTTAGGCTTCATTTTTAATGAGTCATACCCTGTTGCTGCAGGTGCTTTTGGCCATTTTGGCTTTTTATACTTACAGGTGCTTTTAGGCTCGCTTGGCACAGCACTTTTACTAACTACTTATTTGTTGATTTTTTTAGTGTTGGCATTTAACATTAAGTTTTATGATAAGCTTCAACAACAAACAGAGGAAGAAGACCAGAACAAAAATGTGTTGGAGAACCTTGCCAATGTAAGCAATGCCGAAATAAATGCGGTAGAAAATATCCCACTCAATTTAGACGACTTTATATTGGTTCAAAAAGAAATAAATAGCCCTGAACCTATGCCAGCCGAAGCCCATGAGGTGGAAGTTGCAGTTATTGAAGAGACACCAGCTTATACCTTGGTAGAGATAAATAACCCAGAGCAAGAAGAATTTGAACCTACTGAAGCTGAGGATCAGCCAGAAGAAGAAATACTTAAACCTATAGAAATTATAGAAGTGCCAGGAGCCTTAACCACAAATAGTGGTTTGATCATAGAAGTACAAGACCAAACAGAAGATGATTTGATTTCTGAAGAACAAACCGCTCATGTGCCCGACCTAAATACGCCTTACGACCCAACTTTAGACTTTAGCAGATATCAGTTTCCTACGCTTGAATTGTTAAATGAATACGGCGATAATAAAGGAAAAGTTGAAAGTGCCGAGCTATCAGAAAAAACCCGAATGATTGAGGATACCCTCAAAAATTATGGCATTGGCATTAAGAAAATTTCAGCAACTATTGGTCCAACAGTTACCCTCTACGAAATTATACCACAAGATGGGGTGCGCATTGCCAAAATAAAAAATCTGGAAGATGATATTGCCCTTAGTTTAGCAGCTCTTGGTATTCGTATTATTGCGCCTATACCGGGTAGAGGTACAATAGGTATTGAAGTGCCTAACTCTGTGCCAGCCATGGTAAGCATGAAGTCTGTATTGGCAAGCAGTAAATTTGTAAATGCAGAAATGGATTTACCGATTGGTTTTGGCAAAACTATTTCGAATGAAGTATTTGT
>VEQB01000477.1 GCA_018883485.1 Bacteroidota bacterium | reverse complement strand
TCTTTCTGCAATATAAGGGTGGGGGATTTGCAAATTTTTTAGGTTCAAAACGCTAGCATTAAAATACAAAATATCTAAATCTATTATCCTAGGCTCCCATTTATTTTTGCGCACTCTTCCCATTTTATTCTCCAAAGAAAGTAAATCCTGAAGCAAATCTTCGGCATTTTTCTTGGTATTAACTTTCAAAACTTGATTGTAAAAAGGAGGCTGATGTATATTTCCCCAAGCTTGTGTTTTAAAAACGGAAGAAACAACTTCTACCGCCGCAATAGCGTTGTCGAGCTCTTCTAAGGCAATTTGCAATTGTAGTTTTGGCTGGTTTATGTTAGAACCGCTCAATATGTAAACTGTATAATTCACTTGTGCAAACATACCAAAGATTTTGGCACCATTTTTTCTTTGAATCAAATAGATTTGAACTTTATGAAAAAATATTTTTTAGGACTCAGTTTTGGCCTGCTTGTTTTAGCTTCTTGTCAACCCGATACACTTGAGGATGATAGCCCAACGCCGTTAACAATAGATTTTATTGGCACCTGGGACAGAGATAGTGTTTTGCTAAATGAAATAGACGGAGGTGGCAACCGCACAAGAGTTGAAAGTGAGGCAAATGAGGGTTGGTATAAATTTAATACAGGAAATACAGGCATATTGCATTTAAGCTCTGGTGATTATGCCATCAATTGGAACTACAATGCTACTGCTGGTACCATATTAATTTCTGAGATAGATTGGGTAAACCAAACGTATTCACTTACCACATTTAGCCCAAAGCAAATTAAGTTAATTGGCAAGCGCAGCATAGGAGGAGGGGTTCAAGAAGAAAGAGTTTTATACTTAAGCAAGCGCTAATTATTGTACAACAACTTGCAAGGTATTTTTGGTTTTTTGTTCCAACAAAACCTGCTTATTAGCCAATAACTGCTCTAGTTGCTTAGCTTCATAATTAATAAGTGTTAATAATTCAAGGTTTTTATGGATGGAAACAGCGTAATCATTTTCCATTTCTTTGCTTAAGGCAGTAATTTTTTCAGCTTCATTATCTACACAAACACTGAAACTTATAGCCGAATTTTGCATTACATTGATACGCACTTTGTGCTTAGCAAATACACTAAAAATGGCACTTAGGTGTTCTTCTGCAATAAAAGAAAAGTCTTTGGTGCTAAAAGAAATAAGTAATTGATTTCCTTTGCTTATAACTGTTGGAATGGTAGCTTCTTCCTCTGCAGTAACACCCACAATAGTACCCGGCGCAATAGGGTTTAGAAAAGATTTAACAAACAAAGGAATATGCATGCTTTGCAACGGTTGAATGGTTTTTGGATGAATTACCGTGGCTCCATAATAGGCCATTTCTATTGCCTTGGGGTAACTTATGGCATCCAATTTAATTGCATCTGGAAATTTCTTAGGGTCGGCATTCATAACCCCTGCTACATCTTTCCAAATGGTAACACTACTGGCCTGTAAACCAAACGCAAAAATGGCGGCAGAATAATCAGAGCCTTCTCTGCCTAAGGTTACAGTAAAATTATCTTTGTTCTTTCCTATAAAACCTTGCGTAACCACCATTTGTTTTTTTACAATAGGCAAAAGTTTTGAGCCAATTAAATGTGTGGTGGCTTGCCAATCTACCTTACCTTCTCTGTAAGTATTGTCTGTTACAATAAAGTTTTGCGCATCCATCCACCTGTTTTTAATTCCGGTTTCATTTAAATAAGTGCTCAAAATACGAGATGAAAAAATTTCGCCATAGCACACTATTTGGTCGTATACTTGGTCGAAATCTTTATTGGGTTCATTTTCTATTTCGCATTCTAATTCTATAAAAAGATTTTCAATATCATCGTAGGTACTGGCTCCTTTTCCATTTAACAGGTCGTTAATAATTTCATTGTGAAAAGATTTAACCTCTTCATAAATATGGTGTTTATCTGGGC
>VEQB01000080.1 GCA_018883485.1 Bacteroidota bacterium | reverse complement strand
GACTATGATAAAAGGCAGATAATTATCAATCAATTAGAAGATTACGAGCACAAAAACGACGAATTAACGCATAGAGTTTTTACAGAATTAGGTAAAAATTTCATTACGCCGTTTGATAGAGAAGATATCCATTATCTAGCCACAGCTTTGGATGATATTTGTGATTATATCTATGCTTCTGCAAAAAAGATTAATTTTTACAAGGTTGATCCAAATGAAAGTGGGATTCAAAAGATGGCAGATATTATTGCCTTGGGAGCAGAATCCATTAAAACAGCTGTATTTGAGTTACGCAATATGAAAAATATGCGCAACATTACAGATGCAATTGTAAAGGTAAACAGCATTGAAAATCAAGCTGATGATTTATTTGACTTATGCATTGAGCGTTTATTTGAACAAGAAAACGACATGAAAATGTTAATTAAACGTCGTGAAATTTATCAAGTGCTAGAAATAGTTACGGATAAGTTTGAAGATGCCGCAAACGTGATTGAATCTATAGTAGTAAAGTACGCCTAATCTACCTACATGACATTCCTAGTTGTTATTATTGTTCTGGCGCTAATCTTTGATTACATCAATGGATTTCATGATGCCGCCAATTCGATTGCTACTGTTGTTTCTACTAAGGTATTAACTCCTTTTCAAGCAGTGGTTTGGGCAGCCATGTTTAATTTTGTGGCCTTCTTTATTTTTAAAGACCATGCGGTTGCAAATACCATTGGTAAAACAGTTCATAAAGAATTTATAACTTTAGAGGTAATATTTGCGGGCCTTATAGCCGCTATTATCTGGAATTTACTAACCTGGTGGTATGGCATTCCTTCTAGTTCTTCGCATACTTTAATTGGTGGTTTTGCAGGAGCAGCCATTGCCCATGCCTGGATGATTAAAGGTGCAATTGGCATTCCATCAATTGTAGAAATGGATAAAATATCTAAAACTATTCTATTCATTTTCTTTGCCCCCGTAATTGGGATGACCATATCCATGTTCATTACTTTGGTTACCATCATGCAAAATTTATGGTATAGGATAGCTATAATCACTTTAGCTTCTATAGGCACATTTCTTTTGTTTGATGTATTAGAACAAAGTAAGCTTTCTGAAAATTTAGAAAAATTTTATTCCATAGATAAGCTAAAAATAGAAGTTGTTGCGCACCCAGAAAGCCAAGCAAAACTTGATAGTGCATTACAACTTGTAAGTAGTGCAAAACCTTATTTAAGTGAGTATAATAGTTTAGGTGCAGCTGGTTTGGCTCAGAAAATTTCAAACGAAACAAACCCTGCGGCAGATGTAAAAAAACTATCCTCAAGTTTAGGTAAGGCAGATAATTCTGCCATTGCATGGGGTATTATGGGTGTTTCTTTGCTTTTTATTTTAACGTATATCTATGTTGAAAAGATTAAAACACCAACAGCATTTAAGGTGGCAAACATGTTTAAGAAGCTGCAATTACTTTCTTCTGCAGCCTTTAGCATTGGACATGGAGGCAACGATGCGCAAAAAGTAATGGGGATTATTGCTGCTGCCATGGTAGCCAATGGCGATATTACAGATATTAAACAAATGCCAGATTGGGTTGCATTGGCCTGTTATGCCGCAATTGGCTTGGGCACCTTAAGTGGGGGTTGGAAAATTATTAAAACCATGGGTTCTAAGATTACCAAAGTAACTCCATTGGAAGGCGTTAGTGCAGAATCTGCAGGCGCACTTACTTTATTTATGACCGAACAAATGGGAATACCAGTTAGTACTACACACACCATAACAGGTTCTATTATTGGCGTTGGCGTAACTAAACGTATTTCGGCTGTGAGATGGGGAGTTACCGTTAGCTTGCTTTGGGCTTGGGTGTTAACCATACCCGTGAGTGCAATACTAGCTGGATTAACTTACATGTTCATTAGACTTTTCTAATTCTAAGGCATATTCAAGAACCATATCCACACTTGTTTGAGAAGGTTCTGTTTCAATTGCTGGTATCATAGCAACAGCAGCGCTCATTTCGGAGAGTTTATCTCTTAAATAAGGCTGCTGTTGTAAGGCATTTTCAATTTCAATTACCTCTTTAGTAGATAATTCTTTGTAGAGGTAAAGTAATAAATCGTCTTCAGTGTATATTTTTGTCATAAGCGTTCCGCTAATTGTTTGATGAATTAACGGCGCTTAGATTTAAATTATTTTAATCGAACCTAAAGAACCTAGATTTATTCCTCAAAAGACAAGTTAGTTGGCTGATCCTGAGGAGCATTTTCTTTCTTATAAGGAATAGTTGGTTTCACAGATTTATCTACTACTTCAAAAGTTAAGTTATCGAACCATAATTGGCCACCGCCACTTAATAAAGCCCCATAGGCAATATTGGTGGCATTTTTAGGAACATCAACAATGATTTCGCAAAGCATCCAATCAGTATTTCCCTTTATTTTACGGTTTGCCATGTTATCAAAAACAAATGGATCTCCAGGATTTTCGCTATCAATTCTTAACCAAAATCCACCCCATCCGTTTACTTCTGAAGTTTTTATGAAGCCAGACATGCGCAAGCGTTTGCCGGCATAACTTCCAGGTTTTAAGTTTTGAACCAATGTTCCAAAACCTTTCACTCTTTCAGACTCAGACTTAATCGTGGCTGCGTTAGTTCCATCGATACCTGCTCCTTTGTCTATCCCAATTTCATACTTGTCGGGATTACTACCAGCCTTGTACCAACCTTTTGGTACATCGAAGGCGTACAGTGCTACCAGAACTACCAGTAACAGTGCTTTTGCTGCATTTGATTTCATAACTTTATATTGATTAAGGGTTAAAAAATAGGTTGATTAAAAGGTTCAAATTTGAACCCCTTTTTCAACCATTAATTTTCTCAAATTGTTGAGGGCATAGCGCATTCTGCCTAAAGCAGTATTAATGCTTACACCTGTTTTGTCTGCAATCTCTTTAAAGCTTAAATCGCCCCAGTGGCGAAGTATTAAAACTTCACGTTGCTCTTCTGGCAAATATTTAATTAAGTCTTTAATTTGCCTTTCGGTTTGAGATTGCATGAGCTTGTCTTCCCTATTTTCCTCGGCAATTACTATATAATTAAATATATCGTTGCCTTCGCTATCAGTAATGGTAACATCGCGTTTCATTTTGCGCACATAATCTATGGTTAGATTTCTGGCCACCCGTACGGCCCAACCACCAAACTTACCTTCTTCATTGTAATTACCAGAACGAAGGGTATGAATGATTTTAATAAAAGCCTCTTGAAAAATATCTTCGGCAAGAGGGCGATTACGAACAATTAAATAAATGGCAGAGAAAATACTGCGCTTGTGGCGACGTATTAATTCTTCGAGTGCTTGTTGAGTGCCTGCTTGGTATAATTTCACCAACTCATGGTCACTAGATTTTTGCATAGACATGGCTTTAAAATTTAAAGGTTAAACCAAGATGAAAACTAGTGTAGAGTTATTTTTCTATAAGCGTTGTTTTATGCTTTTGGTGAATTACTGATTGATTTCTAAAAACGAATTTAAACAAGTTTTTGATAAAAACAAGCGTTAGTGAAAATTTATTTTTTCCCTAGGTAAAATTTTAGTCCGACATACCATTGCATTATATGTATAGGAATAATTTCATCTGTATTGGTAATTGCTAATACATTACCGGCCCCATCACTAAAGCTAACCTTCCCATAGTTTGGCTTAGCATATAACATATCAACTCCAGAATTTAGAGTTAGGCTTGGACTTAGATAAATATTAAAACCAGCCCCTAAGGATGCAGCCGCAGCATTTGTTTTAGCAGGGTTTCTAACCAAAACACGCAATGAATCATAATATTGTATAGAACTAATAGCATTAAAGGTACCAAACCCAATTCCAGCTTTTGCATATAAGTCGTAACCAGATTTAAAAAGATTTACCTTAGCCCCTGCCATAGCCATCCATTGCCGCCAAGGGGCTGTAGCGTTATATCCTTGTATTTGTTTATTATTAGCCATTAAGTACTTTTCTAAAGGTTCTTCATCAATTTTATTTTGATTATACATTACTTGAACATAAGGGCTAATTAACCTTGCCTTTCTTAAATCTTCTAGTAAAACAGAAAAATGATATCCAGTTTTAGCAAATCCCGCCTCTTTCTTAGTAATATCATTGCTGGCAAACAAACCATACGGTACACTTGGGCCGCTAGAAAAGGTTACAGATTGTGCTTTAAGGGTAGAATTAGATAAAATAAACAGAATCGTAATAACTAAAAAACTTCTTTTACTAGTAGATGGTTTAAATTGCGAGCCGATTCTTTTTGGATCCATATATACATGCAAGATAATAAAATATTTATTAAAGGCGCCAGAATGCACAATCTAAAAAATATAGATGTAAGTTTTGAACGCAATACTTTAAATGTGGTAACGGGTGTTTCGGGTTCGGGCAAAAGCAGCCTGGTATTTGATACGCTCTTTGCGGAGGGGCAGCGACGCTACGTGGAAAGTCTATCTGCCTATGCTAGACAATTTTTGGGTAAAATGAATAAGCCTGATGTTGATTACATACACGGCATCTCCCCTTCTATTGCCATTGAACAAAAAGTAAATACAAAAAACCCTAGAAGTACAGTTGCTACTAGCACAGAAATTTATGATTACCTGAAGCTGTTGTTTGCAAGAACAGGGATAACCTTCTCGCCCGTTAGCGGTGAAGAAGTAAAAAGAAACACGGTTGAAGATATAAGCAATCACATTCTATCTTATGAAGCAGGAACTAAAATGTATATTTTAATTCCACTCAAAAGTGAAGGTGAGGCGCTAAAGAAAGAGCTCGAACTCCATTTACAAAATGGATTTAATAGAGTTTGGTTCAATGAGGAGATAAATGAAATTGAAAGTTTTGTAACAACTCTTAATCCTAAAACTAAACTAAAACAAAAGGTTTTTTTATTGGTAGATAGATTTGCTGTTGTTGCAAATGATGAAGACTTTCAAAATAGAATCAACGACTCGGTTCAAACCGCTTTTTTTGAGGGACACGGAGAATTAGAACTATTGGTGCATGGAACTGAAACAACCATAAATTACAATAATAGATTTGAAGCAGACGGAATTATTTTTGAAGAACCGACTGTAAACTTTTTTAGCTTTAATAATCCTTATGGGGCTTGTAAAACTTGTGAAGGTTTTGGAAGTGTAATTGGTATTGACGAGGATTTAGTTGTTCCAGATAAAGGCCTAAGTGTATTTGAAGACGCCATTGTGCCTTGGAAAGGCGAAAAAATGCAAGAGTGGAAAAAACATTTTTTAACGCTAAGTCGTAAAAATGACTTCCCAATTCACAAGCCTTATTTTGAGTTAAGCCCTAAACATAAAGAATTCTTATGGCATGGAGGCAGCGGCTGGGAAGGTATTGATGGTTTTTTTAAAGAATTAGAGAAGCAAACCTATAAAATTCAATATAGGGTTATGCTAGCAAGGTATAGAGGTAAAACAGGTTGTCCGGATTGTAAAGGAACCCGGTTGAGAAAAGACACCAATTATGTTAAACTAACACCTCAAAAGTTTACCCAAGCAATGGCATATACAGAGAAAGACCAACGTATCACTCTTTCTCAATTGTTGTTGATGAGTATAGATGAGAGCTTGAATTATTTGCAAACACTCACCTTAAGACCGCACCATGAAATTATAGCCAAAAGGATAAAATCAGAAATCATAGCGCGCTTAACTTTTCTACAAAAAGTTGGTTTAGGCTATTTGTCTTTGAATCGATTATCTAACACTTTAAGTGGAGGTGAATCGCAACGCATTAATCTTGCAACCTCATTAGGTTCAAGCCTTGTTGGCTCTTTATATATTTTAGATGAACCGAGTATTGGCTTACACAGTAGAGATACAGAAAAACTGATTGAAGTATTGAAATCGTTAAGAGATTTAGGCAATACTGTGGTGGTGGTAGAACACGACCAAGACATCATGGAGCAAGCCGATCATCTTGTAGATATGGGTCCTTTGGCAGGGATACATGGTGGTGAAATAGTTGCAGAAGGATCTTTAAAGCAAGTTGTAAAAGACGGAAAAAGCCTTACTGCAAAATACCTTAATGGGCAAGAAGAAATTGCTGTTCCAAATAAAAGAAGGAAATGGAACCATTGCATAGAGATAAAAGGAGCCAAACAAAATAATTTAAAAAACATATCGGTTAAATTTCCTTTAAACACCTTAACCGTTGTTACAGGCGTAAGTGGAAGCGGTAAAACAACCCTCATTAAAAGCATCCTCTACCCCGCCATACAAAAACATTTAGGCAATTATAGTGGCGAAAAAACAGGTATTTTCGATCAAATTAGTGGCGATTTAAAACAAATTAGTTTAGTAGAATTTGTAGATCAAAATCCTATTGGTAAATCTAGCAGATCCAATCCTGTTACTTATATTAAGGCCTATGATGGCATAAGAGATTTATATGCTTCGCAAGCTATATCAAAAGCAAGAGCTTATAAGCCACAACATTTTAGTTTTAATGTAGAGGGTGGGCGGTGCGAAACTTGCTTAGGAGAAGGAGAAATTACCATTGAAATGCAATTTATGGCCGATGTGCATTTACCTTGTGAAGAATGCGGTGGAACTAGGTTTAAAGAAGAAATTAGAGATGTACAATACAATGGTAAAAGCATAAGTGATGTGCTTAAGTTGAGCATTGATGAATCTATTGAGTTCTTTAAAAATGAAAAGACCTTAGCCAATAAGTTAAAGCCTTTACAAGATGTTGGCTTAGGATATATTCAATTAGGGCAGAGCTCTAATACTTTAAGTGGCGGGGAAGCACAACGCGTAAAGCTAGCCTCCTTCCTAGGAAAAGGTAAACAAGCAAACCCTGTATTTTTTATTTTTGACGAACCTACAACAGGTTTGCATTTTCATGATATAAAAAAATTGCTGAACTCTTTTAGTGCTTTATTAGACCAAGGACATAGTATTTTGGTGATTGAACACAATATGGAAGTAATTAAATGTGCAGATTGGTTAATAGACTTAGGGCCAGAAGCTGGAAACAATGGAGGAAATCTAGTATTTGAAGGTACTCCAGAAGATTTGGTTAAAGAAAATAAGGGATACACAGCCAAGTACTTAAAAGCTAAAATGCCATAAGCTTATGCACACTTGATGTGCAAAGACAAAGTTTTTTTTATAAAGAGAAATCTTTAGGTTTATACTCAAATATAAATCTATGACTATCTCTAAACTCTTTGTTGCAAATCGAGGCGAATGGAAAGCACCGTTGTGGCGCCACAAGCGGGTGTAGTTGAGGAGATTTTGCTTAAAGAAGGAGTGCTAATAGAACAAGACGATGTGGTAATAATTATTAAGTTTGAATAATCATGAAGCAACTCATAGTATTACTATTGCTTTTGTATAGCAGCCTACTCTTTGCCCAGAGCAAACAAGAAAAAGAAATTAGAGCTGTTTTAGCCCTACAACAAGTCGCTTGGAACAAGGCCGATTTGACAGGCTTCATGGCCCATTATTGGCAAAGTGATTCCTTGCAATTTGTGAGTAAAAAAGGCATTAAGAAAGGTTGGCAAGCTGTATATGATGGGTATCAAAAAAACTATGCTGCTAAAAACGAAATGGGTGTATTAACCTTTCATATATTTTCTATTGAAGCTTGTTCTAAAAAAGATGCTATAGTTGTAGGAAGTTGGAAGGTTCAAAATACAAGTGGAAACAGTGAAGGGTATTTTACGCTTTGGTTCAAGAAAATTAACAATAAATGGGTAATTATCCTCGACCATACCAGCTAATTTTTTAATGACAATTTTTAAAAAATATTTTCCTTTTGTACTAGGTATTGCCTTCATCCTATTCAAGGTTCAAGATTTATCTCTTCCCTATTTTTGGGACGAAGCATGGTCCTACCTACCTGCGCTTAAAGCTATGTCGGAAACAGGCCCATCCTTGCTGCCTGGCGCTATAGACACAGAATTATATAGGGGACATCCTTTGTTGTTTTATTTTTTAGCAAGCACATGGATGAATATTGTTCCAGGGTCGCTTGTTTGGGCTAAGCTATTTCCCTTAGTTATAAGCATTGCTTTACTATTCGCCATCTATTCATTGGCAACAGAACATTTCAACTTAGGTACTGCTAATTTAAGCATTTGGCTTTTAAGCATACAATCTGTTTTTTTAGCTCAGGCGAGTTTTCTTTTACCAGAAATGTTACTCAGCTTTTTTACGGTTCAAGCCATACGCGCATTTTTAAATCATTCTAAATGGCAAACCATTCTTTGGGTAAGTCTTGCCTTGTACACAAAAGAAAGCGCGCTGGTATTAGGGCTAAGTCTTATTTGCTGGCAGCTAGTAAATGAGTTTTACAAGGCAAAAAAGAAAGTTAATCTTCAAGTATTTCTCCATTCGGCATATTTGCTCCTACCC
>VEQB01000476.1 GCA_018883485.1 Bacteroidota bacterium | reverse complement strand
AGATGTTATAAGAGACAGGGATAAAGAAGAGCAAAAAATTGCAGGTTCTTATCGCTTAGGCGAGGGAGATTTGTTGTTTAAAAAGTTTGGCGTAAATGGGTTCTATTTGAACCAACTATTTAAAATGAAGAAGGAAATTTACCCTTTGTTATTTCAATCTATAGAGTTGGGGCGTTCTTTTGTACCTGCAGAATATCAGCGTAAGCCAGCAAGTTTGATGTTGTTGCTAAAGGGTATAAATTTATTTTTAAAACGTTACCCAGGAAGATTTAAATATATGATTGGACCTGTTAGCATAAGCAGTAGTTTTTCTAGCTTGTCTAAAGATTTATTGGTGGCATATATACGCCATAACCATTGGGATAATAAAATTGCAAAATGGGTTGAACCCAAGAAGAAATTTTCTTACAGCTCTAAAACAGAAGGCAAAAGTTTATTACTTCATAAGTATTCAGATGATATGAAACAATTGGATGGTTTCATTGGAGATATAGAAGGAAATCAAAAATTAAAAATACCCGTTTTGGTTAAGAAATATTTAAAGTTAAACGGTAAAATAGTTTCCTTTAATGTAGATCCTAATTTCAATGATTCCTTAGATGGGTTTTTAATTGTAGAAATCGAAGGCATTCCAGATGAAGCCTTCGATTTAGTTAGCAGATAATTACATATACCTATTTCCCACCCAAACAAAGCGTTTGCTTACAAACTCAGAGTTGGCAAATGAGGCGTTTCCAGCAGGGTTACCTCCTGTAAGGTGAAAATCGCTAAATGCTGCATGACTATTAATAAATCCGGCACCAGTAAAATTGAAACTTACAGGTACAAAAACCTCATTCATTGCATCAGCAATTTGTGATTGAACCAAAGAATCTGTAGTATAAGCACCACATGTTAAGGCTCCTTTTGCCTCGGCTAATGTCTTAGATAAGGTTATAGATTCCTGCACATCTTCGGTTTGTATTACAAACACAATAGGGCCAAAACATTCTTTATTATAGATGTCGCCTTGGGTTTTATCCAATACAATAACCACTGGAGTTGCAATTCTTGCATCTTTAAATTCTTCGTTCACAATTGCCTTCGAATCCAAAGCCACCCTGCCTCCTAAGTTTTTAGCATCATTTATTCTATTATAAGTTACTTCTGCTTGTATGGCACCTAAAGTACCTGGGCCAGCTTTAGGATTATCTACTAAGCCAGTAATTGCAGCGCTTAAACCCGCCACTACTTCCTCAAAAGAAACTACACCTTCTGCAGTCTTTACGCCAGCTTTACTTACAAAAATATTTTGTGGGGCTGTACACATTTGACCGCTATATAAACTTGCACTAAAAGCTATGTTTCCTAACACAGGTTTTAAATCAATTACAGAATCTAAAATAATTGAGTTAACCCCTGCTTTTTCGGTAAAAGAGGTTTTAGGTAGGCTCTCTATATAATTCCCAAATTCGCTTCCACCGGTAAAGTCAATAAGTTTAACCGCTTCGTTTTCGGCCAATGCTTTGGTAATTGGCTGGCTTAAGGTATCGGGGGCTAATTGTATAATTGTTTTAGGTAAGCCGTTTTGATCCAAAACCTTTTGCATTTCCTCTACCACAATAGCAATGGGGAGTATAGCCTTTGGATGAGGCTTAACAATACAAGCATTTCCGGTTATTAAAGATGCAAATAACCCTGGTACCGTATTCCATGTTGGAAAAGTAGAACAACCAATAACAAGAGAAATTCCTTTAGGAACCGGCTTCCATGTTTTGTGCATTTTAAGGTCAAATTTGCCTAAATTCTTTACCCATTCAGCGGCAGCAGGCACACTGCTTAGTTCTTTATAGCCCATGGCAATTGCCTCTAAAGCCCTATCATTGGCATGAGGTCCACTAGCTTGAAAGCTCATCATATAAGCT
>VEQB01000475.1 GCA_018883485.1 Bacteroidota bacterium | reverse complement strand
ATCTAGAGGAATATGCGGCAGGTGTTTATATTTTGCAGCTAAGCTCTGGATATTTAACTTATCAAAAGAAGCTTGTTAAACTGTGAGATTGAAACTAAGGAAGTGTATTTGGGTACTTTTTGTTTTTAGTTTAGGGCTATCAAAAGTGATGGGTCAGATAGATACTGTTTACCTTAAAAAGTACCCTACGTTTTACACCACAGAAAAGCAACTTGATAGAAATATCCCTTATAAACCTGTTGATACGTTAGTGCATAGAGATGAGATTTACCATCCGCTTTTTAAGAGAACTGTTGTTTTTCAAGACCTAGGAAATATTGGTTCTGCCAACAGAGATGCTTTTTTTAAATGGGACAGACCAATGGGATTTAACTTTGCCTTTAATCCTTATGAAATTTATTATAAGCGACCAGAGCAAACAGAATATTTTCTTACCAAAAAGGCCTACACAGATATAGGTTATGCCCAAGGCCAGAGAAATTTTATTTTCTTAAATGTTAAGGCAGCTATAAATATTACACCAAGATGGAATATTGGCGGAGATTATAGCAGAATTACCAATGAAGGATTTAATGTAAATCAAAAAACGAGCGGGTACTTTACCAATTTTTTTACCAGTTATTTTAGTAAGAACCAACGCTATGGTTTATTGGTTGGTTATTATAGAAACAGAGGCATAAACAATGAAAACGGTGGCCTTGTAAATGATTCATTATATGAATCTTTAAACGGCACCAACAAGGCATCCAGTGTTAGGTTGCCAACGGCACAGAGTAGGTATAAAAATAATGGGTTGCAGGTAAAGCAGTATTTCTATTTAGGAAAAAAAAGCTGGTTGCCTAAGGATGATGATTCCATTCCTATTGTTGAACGCAAGGGATTTATTTCTCATACCTTAACTTTAAATGAGGATCGCTTTTTCTTCGATAATCCCAATGGCGACACCTCCTACATGTTTCCAACCTTAGGGATAGATTCTACAGGAGCCTTTTACGATTCTATTGCAGCAAGAACCGTTACCAATACCATTAGCTATACCCTTTGGAGCAAATCGAATGAAACGCATTCCAGTTATTTATCTTTTGCAGGCTCTCATCAAATGATAGATGCCCAACAAATGAGCTATGGAGACAAGTACCAAAATGTTTGGGGAGAAGCCAAATTGGAGCGCTTACCTAAAACGGATAATACTATTGGCTTCTTATTATCAGGTGCGTATTGCGGATTAGGATATAATCAAAATGATGTAAAGTTAACTGCCGATTTTACCTACAGAAATAAGCGATTCGACCTTAGCGGAGGTATTGCCAATCAGCTTATGGAAGCAGATTATACCATGCAAAACTATCGCTCCTTTCCTTTTAATTGGGAGAATCGTTTTTCAAAAATTAGTGTATTAAATTGGAGGGCATCATTAAGCAGCAGAGGTTTTAGGCATAATTTTCATATTAGGTTCAACCAATATTTAATTGCCAATTGGGTTTATTTTTCTGCAGCGGTTAACCCTATTCAAACCACAGATATTTTGGTAGTAAATACGTTGGAAGCCAATAAAACCTTTCAGTTAGGTATTTTTAGGTTTGAACACCAATTGAATTTACAAAAAGCCAATTTAAATATTGTTAGGCTTCCGGAGCTTTCTGGAAATATTAGGTATTACTTGCATGCCGAATTGTTTAAGAAGGCAATGTTAGTAGAATTGGGAACTTCTGTATTTTATAACACTGCTTGGATGGGAAATGCTTGGAATCCTTCGGCAAGGGTTTTCCATTTACAAGACACTTATAAAATTGGCAATTATCCCTTAATTGATGTGTTTGCGAATGTTAAAGTTATGACACTCGTATTCTTCTTTAAACTTGAGCATGTAAACATGGATTGGAAGAATCAAGGATTTTATTATACGCCCAATTATCCATTGCCAGTTAGAGCTTTTAGGTTTGGATTTAATGTAAGGT
>VEQB01000474.1 GCA_018883485.1 Bacteroidota bacterium | reverse complement strand
GGGTAATGGTGGGAGCTGGTTATGAAGGTGCTTACGGATTTGCAGAGAAATCTGTTCCAGTTAAAAAACCTTTGATGATTTTAGCAACACTGCCACGCGTGTTAAGACCAGGAGAAAACATGCAATTACCTATTTCTGTTTTTGCCATGGATAATGGAATTAAAAATGTGCAAGTAAAAGTAAGCACCAATAATTTACTTAGCTTAAAAGGAGGTTCAACCAAAAGTATTAGGTTTACTAAACCCGGTGATGAAGTGTTAAGATTTGATAACTTGGAAGTAAAAAATTTACTAGGTATTGCAAAAATTAAAATTGAAGCTAGCGCTGGTAATGAAAAGGCCACTTACGAAATAGAATTGCAAGTAAGTAACCCAAATCCTTACGAAAATTTAGTATATGAAGGAACCATGGAAGCTAATAAAAGCTGGAACACAGCTTATAAATTGGCAGGAATTGAAGGAACCAATACGCTAAACTTAGAGGTAAGTAGCATCCCTCCTATTAACTTAGAAAAGCGACTTAGAGATTTAATCCAATATCCACATGGCTGCGTAGAACAAACCACTTCGGCAGTGTTCCCACAAATTGTATTGAACCAATTAACCGATTTGCATGAAGGCTGGAAAAAAGAAATTGATGTAAATGTTAAAGCTGCAATTCACAAACTTAAAGGATTCCAAAACAATGAAGGAGGATTTAGCTATTGGCAAGGCGAATCGCAAGCACAAGATTGGGCTAGTAGTTATGTAGGCCATTTTTTAATTGAAGCCCAACAAGCTGGATATTCACTTCCATTAAATGTATTAAGCAATTGGAAACGTTATCAAAAAGCGCGTGCCTTGTTATGGATGCGCAATGGCGACAACCACCACGATTTAGAGCAAGCCTACCGCCTATATACTTTAGCTTTAGCCAAAGCGCCAGAAATAGGAGCTATGAACCGACTTAAAGAATTACCAGATTTAAGTAATGCAGCGCGTTGGCGATTGGCCGCAGCTTACGCATTAATAGGCAATAAGGATATTGGTAAAAATTTAATTGCTAAAGAAAAGTTAAGTGTTCAATCAAGCAAAGAGGAACAAGAATTGACCTTTGGCTCTAATGAGAGGGATGAAGCTTTAATGTTAGAAACCTTAACCCTACTTGGCGAAACCAATAAAGCCTATACACTTTTGCAAAAAGTATGCGCCAATTTAAATTCTAACAACTATTTAAGCACACAATCCTGCGCTTATTCTTTACTTTCTATTGCCTCCTTAACAGGTAAATTTAATAGCAATAAAGTATTGGCATTTGATTATAGTATAAACGGAAAAACTTCAGAATATAGAAGTAACAATCCATTAGCGAGTATTAAATTACCTATTGGTGCGGGTAGCAATTTAAAAGTAGAAAATAAAAGTGGTCAACTACTTTTTACACGACTTATTAGTAGAGGTCAACCAGCCATAGGTAATCAAACTCCAGCCGCCACCAATTTAAACTTAGAAGTAACCTACAAAGACATGAATGGTAGTGTTATTTCTCCGCTTAAAATAGAGCAGGGCAAAGATTTTAAGATGGAAGTAACCGTTAGTAATCCGGGGTTAATGGGCAATTATAACGACCTTGCCATGAGTTTAATTATGCCAAGTGGATGGGAGATTCACAATACCCGTTTAGACAATAACCAAACAGGAAACTATGCTACCCCAAGGTATCAAGATTTGCGTGATGATAGGGTTTATAATTATTTTGATTTAGCTGCAAAGCAAAAAGCAACTTTTGTAGTTTTACTTAATGCCAGCTACTTGGGTAAATTCTATTTGCCAGGTATTGTTTGTGAGAGTATGTATAAAGGTCAGATACAAGCTAGAACAGAAGGCCAATGGATAAACGTGGTACCTAAAGAAAATACTGTGCTTAGCAAAAAATGAAACGCTACCGGAAACACTTCCTTATAGGTAGTGGACTATTACTGTT
>VEQB01000473.1 GCA_018883485.1 Bacteroidota bacterium | reverse complement strand
GTTAATTATTGTGTTAATCAACCTGGCTTTAATGCCTCGTCATACTCACTGGAATTATCATTGGTAAACGCTTTCATATTACTCTACCATACTTTCACTCACTAAAGCAAAACATGCAAATAATCAGCTGTCTGCTTTAATCCAATTCTTCTAAGACTTTGGAGTACTTCAAACTCATTCATTTCCGGATTCTTCTTGTTTAGAACCATCTCTTTGAACGCTTTTACGGCTACTTCGTGGTCTAAATCTATAATGTCAGATAAAAAATCATCTGCGCTTACGACTTTGAGTCCAAATGTTTTTTTCGCTTTATTAAACTTCTTAATCATTCGTTGATTTAGTCCTTCTTAAAATATATCGTTGAATTTTAGCTTTTACTTTTTTGGCACTTGTTTTTTCTAACAATTCAGATTCTACTTTAAGTTTATCTAGTTATTCTTGGTCATTTGGCTCAGGGGCTGTGCCGGCTGCTCAATCTGGAATTGGCCCTTATACGGTAAGTTATACTGCTGCCGTTGCGGCAACTGTGAGCTTAAGTGTAAATAATAACAATGGTAAGCCAATATCCAGTAAAACTGTGATTGTGCTGGTTTCACCTTCACCTGTTTCAACTATCACTTTAAACAGCTCAGGCGGTGGCTTTGGTTCGGCCATACAAAATGGCTTTAGGGTATTTAAATTTTGCAATGCCACAGATTCTACCAACTTTTCATTTAATTCTAATTACAATGCTTCTATCTTTCAAACCTTTATATGGGGAGATGGAAAAAATGCTACAAATGCCAATTTAAGCGGACAGAATATTGCCCATACTTTTCCTATTGGGCAATTTGATTTTACACATACAGTTACACTGCCAAATACTTGTTCTGTTTCTAAACAATATATTGTGTTTAATGGCAGTGCGCCTTTTGTTACTGTATCTGGTGCCGGACAAAATACTTGTTTGCCATCTCCTTATTCGTATGATTTAATTTCAAATAAGGTCCCAATAACCTATACCATTAGTTTTACTGATGGAACAGTGCCTACAACTTTTAATACAGCAAGAGATACTAGCATTGCTCATATTTTTAACACCAGTTCTTGTGGTGTAAATTATGTTTATGCAACAGGTTTACCACCCATACCAAATGCCTTTTCAAGTGCCATTGTAGCACAAAATTTTTGCTCCAATAATGGTATCCCAACTGTTTTAACTATTGGGCCTATAAATGTTTCCAAAGGAACAACGGCCAAATTTAACTCCGCACCCGTTTCGCCAATTTGTAAAAACGAAACCATGAAATTTACAAATGTTTCTAAGGGTGGAGAAGTTATCACATCAACTGCCTGCGATTCAACGTATCGCTTTTATTGGAAAATGGTTGAGTCTGCTGGCTATGTTATTACTGCTGGTACATTAGGTTCAGCCAATAGCTCCGCAGATTATACTAATTGGACAAATGGTTCCAATATTTTGGATATTCAATTTGATAGCGCTGCCACCTACCATCTTTGGATTTATACAGCCAATGGTTGTGGTAAAGATTCGTTACTTAGAGATATCATAGTGAAACCATTTTCTACTGTATTGGTTAGTCCTAATCCGGTTTATATTTGTAGCGGAGATAGCACCCCAATTTTTACCCTTACTTCTACCATCCCCGGTTATAACATAAATTGGGATGTTTTAGAACAAAAAAACGTTTCTGATTTATCTCCTGCTAATGGGTTTGGTCTTAGTCCCTTAATAATACCCAAACAAAGATTGTTTAACACCAGCGACTCTTTAGGGTTTGTTAAATTATCCTCAACTGTGGGTTGTTCAAATGAGCCTAAGGGAATCATTACAATTTGGGTCAAGCCAACAGCAAAAATTATTACCAATCCTGACTCGTCAACCATTTGTAGTGGCACTAAAACCAATATTGATATAAGAAGTAATTTGGCAAATATTAATGTTTCTTGGACTGTTCAGTCG
>VEQB01000472.1 GCA_018883485.1 Bacteroidota bacterium | reverse complement strand
GTCTAATATAAAGTAAGAAACCATGAAGGTAAGCAGAGCAATCACTACTACTACCGGAACAAATATAGCACTCACTTGATCACCTAGTTTTTGAATGACTGGCTTATTGGCTTGGGCACGTTTTACCATTTCTATGATTTGGCTCAACACGCTTTCTTTATTTGTAGCAGTAGTTTTTACTACTACATTACCTTCTAAAACAATGGTGCCACCTGTAATAACATCACCCTCTTTTTTAAAAACAGGCAACGATTCACCACTCAACATTTGTTCATTAATTTCGGCTGAACCTTTTTGAATAACCCCATCTAGCGGCACTAAATCTCCAGTATTTACTTGCACCAAAGTGCCAGGATAAATATTTTCTATAGAAACTTCTCTTAATTGACCATCAGCCTGCAATACCATGGCCTGCTTGGGTTGCAGCTTACTTAAACTTTGCAACGAAGCAGTAGTTTTTTTTACTGAACGGTGCTCTAATAAATTACCCGCTAGCACTAAAGTGATGATTGTTGCACCTGTTTCATAAAACAAATAAAGGTGAACTTCATGCGTGCCATAAAAAGCAAATGTACCATACACGCTATAAAATAAGGCAGAGGCAGCCCCTATAAAAATAAGCACATCCATATTAGGCACACTACTACGTAAGCTTTGATAAGCAGAGCGACCAAAGAAAAATAAACCAAGTGAATAAACAGGAATACTTAATACCAATTGAACCAAAGGATGGTGCAAGGGTGCCCACGAAAAAACCATATGGGCCATTAAAGGCAAGGTGAAAATGAGGGAGAAAATCACCTTTGACTCAAGTGAGTCTAAAGGTTTTTTTTTTCGTTTTGGTTCAGAGAAACAACCTTGTACCCTAGGTCTTCTATGGATTCTGCTATTTCTACCAAGGGTTTGTTGAGGCTATTTTCAAACCTCACTTCGCCTGTAGCAAAATTAACATCTACTTGGCCCAGTCCTTGCTTTTCTAGGCGTTTTCTAACACCCATTGCGCAATTACTGCAAGTCATTCCCTCAACCATTAATTCTGATAAGGTAGCTTCTTTTTCCATGTTGCGAATCTACAATAAATGTCGAATAAATTGACAAGGTAAATTTAGTAAGATTAGTCATATTTGAGGAATGAAAGAAAATAAAAGGACCATCCTCTTTTTGCTCCTAGGATCATTTTTTATAGCCAATGCCATTATAGCGGAGTTTATAGGTTTAAAGATTTTTTCTGTTGAACGTACTTTAGGTATTACCCCCATTGCCTGGGAGGTTTTTGGAAATACGCTTTCCTTTAACATGACAGTTGGGGTTTTGTTATGGCCTATTGTATTTATCATGACAGATATTATTAACGAATACTTTGGAAAATCTGGAGTAAGGCTATTTTCATACATTGCAGCAGCCCTCATAAGCTATTCTTTTTTGGCCATTTGGGCAGGCATTTGGGTGAGCCCTGCCGACTTTTGGATACAAAAAGAAACGCTGAATGGCACCTTAAATATGCAACAAGCTTACGAGAGTATTTTTGGACAGGGCTTATGGATTATAGCCGGTTCTTTGGTAGCATTTCTAATTGGACAATTAATAGATGTGAGTGTGTTTCAATGGATCAAAAAGAAAACTGGCAATAAAAATTTATGGCTAAGGGCAACGGGCTCAACGGTGGTTTCTCAGCTCATAGATAGTTTTGTAGTATTGTTTATAGCCTTTTATTTAGGCGCAGGTTGGAGCATGAGTTTGGTATTAGGCATTAGTTTGGTTAACTTTATTTATAAGCTAAGTGTTGCTATATTATTAACACCTGTTTTGTATGGCGTACATGCAGCAATAGATGCATTCTTAGGAAAAGAACTCGCTTTGGCGATGATGCGTGAAGCACAAGAAAAATAAGATAGTAGCTAATTTTATTTCACATCATCGGCAGTGGGCCTAAGCATGCCATCTTTTTTAAGTTGAGCCAACAC
>VEQB01000471.1 GCA_018883485.1 Bacteroidota bacterium | reverse complement strand
ATCAATAACCATATTTTTCTTTCCATCGGTTTCTAAGAAATTGACGTTGCTCTGCTTCTCTTGAATTATTTCCTGGTTCAAACAGCTTTTTATTTTGAAGTGCATCTGGTAAAAATTCCATGGCTACAAAGTTATTCTCATAATTATGCGCATAAGCATAATCAGTTCCATAATTTAGTTCCTTCATCAATTTGGTTGGCGCATTTCTTAAGGTTAATGGAATAGTTAAATTACCAGTTTTAGCTACTAAAGTTAATGCCTCTTCTATGGCCATGTAACTGGCATTGCTCTTTACAGAACACGCCAAATAAATAGCACATTGAGATAATATAATTCTAGCCTCGGGCATTCCAATTAAACGCACAGATTGATAACATTGTCCTGCCAAAAGCATAGCATTCGGATTGGCATTTCCTATATCTTCGCTGGCCAAAATAACCATTCTGCGTGCTATAAAATCTGCACTTTCCCCTCCTTGCAACATTCTTGCTAAATAATAAACTGCGGCGTTGGGGTCACTTCCTCGTATAGATTTAATAAAAGCCGAAATCACATTGTAATGCTCTTCCCCATCCTTATCGTAATGGATAGTTTTTTTGAGCAAAGTAGATTCAACAAAAGAATTGGTTATAACAATCGGTGCCTCATTTTCAAACTGGTCAGCTAATAGCTCAAAAAGGTTTAACAACTTTCTTCCATCTCCTCCACTGTGCAGCAGCAGCGCCTCCCAGTCTTTAATTTCAATGGTTTTCGGCTTGAACCAAATGTCTTTTTCAATAGCACTCAAAAGTAATTCTTTTAACTCATTGGCGCTTAATTCCTCCAAAACATAAACCTGCGATCTGCTTAATAATGCATTGTTCACTTCAAAACTAGGATTTTCTGTGGTGGCGCCTATTAGAGTTATTATACCGCTTTCTACTGCACCCAAAAGGGCATCTTGCTGACTTTTATTAAACCTATGAATTTCGTCCAAAAAAAGTAAGACCTTACCTATCTTTTTAGCATCCTCAATTACCTTTCTAACTTCTGCAACACCTGCTTGTATGGCACTTAAATAGTATACATGTAAATTCAATTCATTTCCAATTACGCGTGCTAAGGTTGTTTTCCCAACACCTGGCGGTCCCCAAAAAATCATACTTGGAATGCGCTTTAATTGAATAATCCTTTGCAAAGGAGCCCCTTCACCAATAAGATGCACCTGCCCAACCATTTCGTTAAGTTTTTGAGGCCTAACCCTTTCTGCAAGTGGTTTAGTAGGTTTTTCTATTTGCGTCATAAGTGCTTAGTATTTATATTTACCTTCGTAAAAATAATGGAAAAGAAACTACGTAATATATTTTTTTTATGGTGTTGCTTATTTGCATGGAAATCTCAGGCGCAGCAAACCATTCCATTAGATACTTCCTATAATTCAACTTTTTTTTATCAAGAAGGAAAAGCCAGTTATTACCACAATAATTTACAAGGAAAAAGAACAGCAAGTGGCGAACGCTACGATAAAAATAAATTAACAGCAGCGCATAAAACCCTACCCTTAGGAACTCGTGTTAAAGTAATAAATGTAAAGTCGAAAAAATGGGTAATTGTCACAATTAACGACAGAGGCCCCTATTCAAAAAAATATATTATAGATTTGTCTTACAGAGCGGCCAAGCATTTAGGTATGACAAATGGGAAAGGTTTTGTTAAGGTTAGAATTGAAGAAATTCCGCCTAAGGCAATGGGTTGGCCGCAAAAACATGTGCCAGATAATCCAGAAGATGGATTAAAAAAATAAAATAAATGAACAACCAATTAATAAATCAGTTTAGAAAAATTGCCTTTTGGGAAGGCGTATCTTTTATTGTTTTAATGTTTATAGCGATGCCATTAAAGTATGGTGCAAATTGGCCGTATGCAGTAAAATATGTGGGATGGGCCCATGGGCTTCTTTTTGTGCTTTACGGAATTTGGTTAATTAGAGTAGCTA
>VEQB01000470.1 GCA_018883485.1 Bacteroidota bacterium | reverse complement strand
AGGGTACTATATCATTCAAACAGATTTTGCCTTTGACCCTAGCACAAGTGAGTTTTATTTACCTACTTACTATGGAGATAAATTAAATTGGACAAGCAGCGATGTAATTACCATTGTGAGCAATAGAAGCAACTTAGATATCAATCAATTACCATTTACACCAATAAATCAAAATAATGGAAAAATTTCTGGGACAGCCATTTTTGGTAAGAATGTAATGCAGAATGGGCAAACTATGCCAGAGGGAATGCCTGTTGAAAAAATGCTGATTTTCTTATTAAATGAAGAAGGCAAACCAGTGGCCTTTACACATTCAGACCACTCAGGCAAATTTGAGTTTGCTAATACAGGTTCTGGAAACTTTACAGTATGGGCAGAGATGCCTGGGAAAGCAACAATACCACCATTTGTTTACCTTTCTACGAATAATCCAGAGGCCACAAATATCAAACTTATCATTGGGCAATCTGCTGTAACCTCGGTTAACCCAATGCCTATTGTAAATAAAGAAGCGGCTTTTGAAATTTATCCTAATCCAAGTTCAAACAAGGTAAACATTAGAAATATTGGATCAAGCAATGAAATAGAAAGTATTGGCTTCTATAACTTAAATGGCCAAAGTCTAAATCTTGAGATTAGCGCCACCAATGATATTTGGCAAGCCGATGTAAATAACCTTGAACCTGGCTTATATTTTATTCATATTAAACTTGTGGATGGAAGCCTCACCACACGGAAATTTATAAAATCAAATTAAATCTAATAGCCTAATTATAAAAAAGCTGCCCCATTGAAGGCAGCTTTTTTTATCTTAAAAAATCCCTAAATCCTTCTTAGGTTGCAGCTTTGGTATGTTTTTAGTTAATTTTACGCCATAAAAGAGAATTTATGTTAAAGAAAAATATCGTTTTCGTACTGCTATTTAGTGCTTTAAGTATTGTAGCTTTTGCCCAAAAGAAAGAAAAAACTGCTAAAACAGAAGCCTCTGCCACCAAACCTAAAGATGCTTTTAATATTACCATAACGGTGAAAGGTTATCCTGAGCGCATGTTTTATTTAGGCTACTACTTCGGAGATAAACAGTATTTAAGAGATAGTGCCTATACCGATAAAAACGGAACCATGAATTTCAAAGGAGATAAAACTTTGGAGGGTGGCGTATATTTAATCGCAACAGCTCAAAAATCATTGCTATTCGATTTTGTGGTAACCGAGCAATTTTTCTCACTTGAAACTGATTCGGTAGATGTAGTAAAGAACATGAAGGTTAAAGGTTCTTCAGAAAATGAAATATTTTTCACCTACACCAAATACACTACCGTAATGGGCAGACGCGCTTATGAGCTAGATGAACAAATAAAAGCGGCCAAAGCAGCGAATGATACTGCTGCTAAAAGAATTGCTGAAACCGAATACAAAAAAATTACCGGAGAATTGGTTGAATACAGAAAGCAGCTCATGAAAGAAAATCCTAATGCATTACTGAGCAAGATTTTCAAAATTATGACAGATATCGAAATTCCCGAAGCCCCAAGAAACTCCCAAGGCATTATCATCGATTCCAATTACCAATACCAATATTATTATAATCATTACTTCGATAACTTTGATTGGTCTGATGAGCGTATAGTAAGAACACCTGTATTTCATAACAAGTTTGAAGCATTTATTACCAAACTTACCCCGCAAATTCCAGATAGTATTATTAAATCTGCAGATGTTGTTTTAAAGAAAGCTGAGGCTGGTAAAGAGAATTTTAAGTACGTGCTATTCTGGATAACCAATCATTATGAAACCTCTCAATACATGGGAATGGATAAGGTGTTTGTGTATATGGTAGACAATTATTACGCTAAAGGAAAGGCCTTTTGGGTAGATGAAACCTTAAAAGCCAAAATGGAAGACAGGGCCAATAACTTAAGATCAAATTTAATTGGCAATAAAGCCCCCAATTTAACTATGTTAGATACAGCGC
>VEQB01000079.1 GCA_018883485.1 Bacteroidota bacterium | reverse complement strand
ATCTATAGGCAAGCTCATAAATACTTTTCGGTTTGAACCAAACATAGGTTCTGTAAAAGCTGAAAAGGTTAAAGAATAGCCCAATTGTTGGGGGTTGTTAAAGTTAATATATTGCAATCTAAATCCTTTTCTAGTTTTTAGTGGGTGCTCATAACTAGTTCCTGCCAATGGGTTTTGCCACATCAAGGCTGCGTTTAAACCCCAAGGGGAGCTATGGCTTAAGTTTCTAATTTCTTCCGAATGTGGCAAGATATTGCCAGAGAAACCACCCAGTTGAAAGGCTGCTGGCGAGCTCGCTTGTCCGAAACCAAAAACACTAAAGACTAGTATAAAGAAAGCTACTGAAGTTAATTTCTCAAAATTTAAATGCATTGGAAAGAATATGACTTAAAAAGGTTAGAAAATTAGCGTTAATTAATTAAACTTGCTGATTATATAGTTTTTATGAATAAATTTTTACATTTATTTTATGCCATTTCTTTATGCCTTTGCCTTGTTTTTGCTTGGCTATTGCATCCATCTAGAGAAATTATAACTTTTAATGCAAAAGGTATTGTTTTTAATACTAAAGCTAAAGTGCCTAAAAAAGATAGGATGGATTTGGCTTGGAAGCAAGAATTAGAATTAACCATGGACCCAGCCTTAGGTTACGCCCCTAAAGAAAGATTGTTGGAAGCATGGCAATACCAGCAAAGTTTATTGGGTTCAAAAAGCTTAGGTAAAGCAGCAATTCCAGGCGTTACTTGGACAGAAAGAGGGCCAAACAATTGCGGTGGCAGAACACGTGCTGTTTGGGTAGACTTGGCAGACTCTACCCGCAATACCATTTGGGCAGGCGGGGTTGCAGGAGGCTTATGGAAAACTACTAATATTTCTCAAAGTGCACCTACCTGGACACCCATCAATGATTTCTTTCAAAACCTTGCCATCACATCTATTACACAAGCCCCAACTAATCCTTCTGTAATGTATTTTGCAACGGGTGAAGGTAATGGGAATTTAGATGCCGTAAGAGGTTTAGGCGTTTGGAAATCTACCAATGGTGGGCAAACGTGGACGCAATTAAGTGCTACCAATAACAGCACCTACCATTATAATCAGAAAATTATGGCCATAGGCAATGGCGATACCCTATTTGTATGCACCAGAGTAGGATTAATGCGTTCTACCAATGGAGGTACAAGCTTTACTAAAGTTTTGGGAACGGGTATAGCTTCTGCGGGAGGCGATATTGCGCAAGATATTGAAATAATGGCCAATGGAACTTTATATGCAAGTATGAGCGGAACTGGTACTACCAGTGGAACCATTCATAAATCTTTTACCAGAGGCGCTACTTGGACCAACCCTTCCAATATCTCTAATGCACCCAATAGAAGAGAAATTGAAATAGCTGTTTCTGTGGTAGATACCAGCACCATTTATGGATTAGTAGAAAGTGGTGGTAGAATTACCTACATTATTAAATCTGTTAACGCTGGCGCAAATTTTGATACCATTCCTGCGCATCCTATAGATGCAGATGGCGGTGTTTCACAAGTAGGTTTTCGAAAAGATTTTAGCAGAGGTCAGGCTTGGTACGATTTAAGTATTGCTGTTGATCCTAACAATGCAAATGTAGTAGTTGTAGGAGGGATAGATTTATTTAAAACCAGCAATGGAGGAGGTTCTTGGCTGCAACTTTCCCATTGGTATGGTGGTTTTGGTTTTCAAGAAGTACATGCCGACCAACACTTTGCGTTATTCTCTCCTGGGAGTTCTTCCATTTGTTATTTTGGAAACGATGGGGGAGTTTATCGCTCTGCAAATTTTACAAGTGCAAGTCCAACTATTGATTCAAAAGAGATAAATTACAATACCACCCAATTTTATGCCTGCGATATACATCCAAATGCAGGAGCCAATATTTATGTGGGAGGTACACAAGACAATGGCTCGCATAAATTCTCTAATCCTGGAATTAATTCAACCATCGAAGTTACCGGTGGCGATGGCGCTTTTTGCCATATAGACCAAGACCAGCCGCAGTTTTGGTTCACCTCTTATGTTTATACCAATTATTATCGTTCTACCAACGGGGGAAATAGTTTTAGCACAGCACTTGGCACATCGGTCAACGTGGGTTCATTCATAAACCCTTGCGATTATGATGATATTGAAAATAAAATGTATTTGTCTGCGAACACCAATTGCTATTCTCGTTGGGATAATCCGCAAACTGGAAACAACCTATTTTTTGATACCGTTGCCTTGTTTAATGGAGGCAGGGTAACGCATGTTAAAGTTTCGCCAAATGTAAGTAACAAGATATATTTTGGAACCAATAATGGACGCGTAGTTTCTGTAGATAATGCGCATACCACAACTGGTTTAGATTCTTTACAAGGCACTCCAGCATCTGGTAGTGTTTCGTGCATAGAAATAGAGAATGGCAATGAGAACCATGTATTGGTAACCTATTCAAATTACGGTGTTAATAGTGTTTGGGAAACTAAGAATAGTGGGGTTACTTGGACAAGTGTAGAAGGTAATTTGCCAGATATGCCCATCAGATGGATTATTTTTAATCCCAATAAAAATTGGCAAGCTATGGTTGCCACAGAGCTTGGTGTTTGGACCACCGATTCTTTAAGAGGGACAACAACCAATTGGCAGCCTAGCAATACTGGTTTTGCTAATGTGCACACAGATATGCTTAAGCTAAGAGGAATAGACAAACAGGTTGTGGCTGCAACACATGGCAGAGGCTTTTATACCTCAAATGTTTTTGCACCACCCTTTGCAGACTTTGATGCCAATAAAAAGTTAAGTTATGTTAGTGCCCCCATTCAATTTACCAGCACAAGCAATGGAGCAAATACTTATTTGTGGAATTTTGGTGATGGAACAACCAGCACATTGGCCAACCCAATGAAGCAATATTTTGCGCCCGGCTTTTACAATGTTAGTTTAACCATTAATGGAATGTTTAATAAAGTTGTGAATTCATTTATACAAATACTTCCATACCGCGGTGTGCCTTATACTTTGTTGGCAGGTGGAGATTTTGAAACCAATCCTAATGATTTTGCACCTTTAATAATTTCTGGGATTGGATTTACCAGAGGCGTTTCGGCAGTTACTGCTAAAAGTGGTGCAGCCAGTGGCAGCAATGCTTGGGTTACCGGGTTAACGGGTAATTATGCAGATAACAATGAAGCATACTTATACACACCTTCCTTTAATTGCCAAGATACGGGCACTTATGTATTAAGGTTTAAAGTAAAAAATGCTTTCGAAATAAATTACGATGGATATATTGTTGAATATAGTACCAATCTTGGCGATACCTGGCAAAAACTAGGATCAGGTGTTCAAACCAATTGGTACGATTATGCCAATACCATCAATAATTCTGCTTTTCCAATTAATGTGGCTTTCTTTAATGTTACACGCAGTACGTATACACAAATGCAATATAATTTTTCTGCGTTAGCGGGTAATACAAAAGTGTGCTTTCGCTTTGTGTTTAAATCGGATGCAGGCTTAACAGCTGCCGGTATGGCTTTAGACGATTTTGAAATTACGGGTCCAAATAATGCCGCTTTACCCGTAAGCCTAATCAATTTTAGCGCCAAACGCCTTACAGAAAACCAAGTAGATTTAGGCTGGCAAACTGCCTCCGAAAAGAATAATAAAGGCTTTGCAATAGAGCGTAGCGAGGATGGATTTACCTTTCGTGAAATTGGATTTGTAGAAGGGGCAGGGAATACAAGCACACAACAAAGTTATCGCTTCTCGGATGTGTGGGCGGTTCAAGACCAATTGTATTACCGTCTTAAGCAAATAGATGAAGATGGACAAAGCAGTTACAGCAAGGTTCAAAAAGTAACTAAGAGTGATTTATTGGAACCCTTGTTTGAAATGTCACAAATTCCTGGGCTTAACGTGTTGAACCTAACCATACCATCAGATAAAATTTTGAGCGCCATTCTATTTACCGATGGAGGAGCAAAAGTACGGGAACAGACCTTTACCAAAGGGCTACAACAGTTAGATATGCAAGGCCTGGCACCTGGCATTTACTTGTTGCAAATGACTAGCAGCGATGGTAGAAAGCAGGTAGAGAAAGTTCTTTGCTTATACTGATAAATATCATTTTAGGCTTGCCACAATAGTTTATCTTTGCCGGCTGTTATGAATCGAAATGCAAATTTTTGGGTTTTAGCCTATTACTTTTATACTCCCATCTTTGATGCGGAGGATTATGTGCAACACCACCTTAAGTATTGCCGCCAATTAGGCCTTACAGGCAGAATTTATGTTGCAACAGAGGGTATCAATGGAACTATTTGTGGCACACCACAACAGTGTTCTGTGTATATGGATGATTTGCAAAGTGATCCAAGATTTGAAGGGGTTAGCTTTAAAATTGACCCGGCAGAGACCAATGCTTTTAACCGCTTACATGTGAGGTTAAAAAAAGAGATTGTAAATTCTGGTTTAGCCACCGTTAATCCTATCAGAAGAACTGGCAAACACTTGCATGGCAAGGAGTTTCAAAAACTCATGAAAAGAGAAGATGTGGTGGTGGTAGATGTAAGGTCGAATTACGAAACAAGATTAGGTAAATTTAAAAATGCCCTCACCTTTGATATCGAAACTTTTAGAGAGTTTCCTAGCAAGATTAAAGAGTTGGAGCAATATAAAGATAAGAAAGTTGTAACCTATTGCACTGGCGGTATCAAATGCGAGAAGGCATCTGCCTATCTTATAGAAAGTGGGTTTAAAGATGTGTATCAATTGCACGATGGCATTATAGGCTATGCCAAAGAAACAGGCGGCAAAGATTTTGATGGGGTATTGTATGTATTTGATGGAAGGGTAACTGTTCCTATCAATGAGGTAAATCCAACAGTAATTAGCAAGTGTAAAAAATGCAATGAGCCTTGTGCACGTAATCTCAACTGCGCCAATGTAGATTGCAACGAGCAATTTGTTATGTGCGAAGCCTGCGCCATAGAGATGGAGGGCTGCTGCTCAGAACCCTGCACCCACGCGCCTGGGAAGCGGGTTTACAATGGCACGGGATTCTATTCTAGGCCACCCGTAGAACAGTGTTCTTAAGGTTCATTTTCCCCAAAATATGCACAGTATTTAAGGGCAGGTTTTAAAGGCGTATCTTGCACCTCATGGCCAAAAAAGCGGAAGTAAGTGAAACCCCTTTAATGAAACAATACCTGGATATTAAAGGTAAATATCCAGGGGCTATTTTATTATTTAGAGTTGGCGATTTCTACGAAACCTTTGGGGAAGATGCCGTAAAAGCTGCACAAATATTAGGAATAGTACTTACCAAGCGGGCCAATGGTGCTGCTTCTCATGTAGAGTTGGCAGGGTTTCCACACCATTCTTTAGATAATTACTTGCCCAAATTGGTTAGGGCAGGGCAACGGGTAGCTATTTGCGATCAACTGGAAGACCCTAAGCTTACCAAGAAAATAGTTAAACGTGGGGTTACAGAATTAATAACCCCTGGCGTAAGCTACAACGATAAAATATTAGACCACCGTAGCAATAATTACCTAGCCGCTTGGTATGCCCATGAAGATAAAATTGGCTTGGCTTTGTTGGATATTTCTACTGGTGAATTTCTTACCACACAAGGTCCGCCTGCCTACATAGAGAAATTATTGCAAGGCTTTAAACCTGCCGAAGTATTGGTTTGCAAGAAACAATTGGCTCAGTTTAAACAAGTATTTGGCGATAAGTATTATACCTTTACTTTAGAAGAATGGATTTTTCAAAACAGCTTTGCCTACGATAAACTGCTACAACATTTTAATACCAAAAACTTAAAAGGTTTTGGGATTCAAGAATTGCCATTGGCCATTATTTGTGCTGGGGTTTGCTTACATTATTTAGGCGAAACACACCACGAACAAGTGGGGCATATTCAACAAATTGCCCGCATAGATGAAGAGAAATATGTTTGGTTAGATAGGTTTACCATTCGCAATTTAGAGCTCTTGCAAGCCAATGGAGATCAAGGCGTACCCTTGATTCAAATTTTGGATCAAACCGTTACCCCAATGGGAGCCCGCTTGCTAAAAAAATGGTTGGTAATGCCACTTAAAGATATTGTGTTAATACAAGAACGATTAAGCATGGTAGCAGAAGCCAAGAGTAACCAAAAATTAAGAAAGGAAATCATAGACCAATTGGCACAAATAGGAGATTTAGAAAGGCTCATTTCTAAATTGGCTATGCGGCGCATTGGCCCCAGAGAATTGCAACAGCTGAATAGGTCTTTAAAAGTAATTAAGCCCTTAAAAGCACTCTTGCTTCAATTCAATCATCCTTTAATGAAATCCCTTTCCGAGCAATTAAACTCATGCGAATGGCTTTGCGGAAAGATAGATGCCAGCCTTACAGCCGAACCACCGCTCACGGCAAATAAAGGAAATGTTATACGTGAAGGTGTTAGCGAGCAATTAGACGAACTCAGAAAAATTGCCTTTGGGGGCAAAGATTACTTGCTGCAATTGCAGAAAAAAGAGCAAGATAGAACAGGTATTTCAAGTTTGAAGATAGCCTACAACAATGTGTTTGGTTATTACTTAGAAGTTACCAATACACATAAAGATAAAGTACCTGCAGATTGGATGCGCAAGCAAACGCTCACCAATGCAGAGCGTTATATTACAGAAGAGTTAAAGCATTATGAAGATCAGATTTTAGGGGCAGAAGAGAAAATAGGTGCCATAGAAGAAAACCTTTACAATGAATTGGTAACATCCTTAGCAGAACAAGTGATTCCGGTTCAAGCCAATGCACAACTATTGGCTAAATTAGATTGCTTGATTGCCTTTGCCCAATTGGCTGAGGCCAATCATTACTGCATGCCAGAAATAAACGAGGGTAATGCTTTGTTGCTTAAAGATGCGCGTCACCCTGTAATAGAAAAGCAGTTGCCTCCGGGCGAACCCTATATTGCCAATGATATTTTTTTAGATAAAGACACCCAACAAATCATTGTATTAACAGGGCCCAATATGAGCGGTAAATCTGCCATCTTAAGGCAAACTGCCCTTTGTGTGCTTATGGCGCAAATGGGTTGTTTTGTGCCGGCAAGTGTGGCGCAAATTGGCGTAGTAGATAAAATCTTTACCCGCGTGGGTGCCAATGATAACTTATCGTCTGGCGAGTCTACCTTTATGGTAGAAATGACCGAAACGGCCAGTATTCTGAATAACCTTTCTGCTGCTAGCTTAATTCTATTAGATGAAATTGGGCGTGGTACTAGTACTTATGATGGTATCTCCTTGGCTTGGTCTATTACAGAATTCTTGAACCAACACCCCTACAGGCCGCGTACCTTATTTGCTACCCATTACCACGAATTGAACGAATTAGAGCAACCCGGAAATGGCATTCGTAATTTTCATGTACATGTAAAAGAATTGCAGAATAAAGTCATCTTCTTACGCAAATTAAAAGAGGGTGGGAGCGAACACAGCTTTGGTATTCATGTGGCGCAAATGGCAGGTATTCCTAAAACCGTTTTGCAACGCTCCGATACCTTACTTAAAGAGCTTGAAAAGGGGAGAGCCAACATGCATTCTAAAGATACAAGAATAAAGGTAAACCCTGTTCAATTGAGTATGTTCCAGCTCGACGACCCCATTATGCAAGAGGTGCGTGCCCTTATAGAAAATATTGATTTAAATACCTTAGCCCCTATAGAGGCTTTGCTTAAACTGAACGAGATTAAGAAAATGATACAATAAAAAAACCTCGATTGCCTTAAGCAATCGAGGTTTTTTAGGCATTAGCTTTTGGCTTATTCTGTAACGCTAATGCGAATAGATTTTTGAATATCGCCCACTTTAACTAATACGGTATAAATACCTGGTGCAAATGGCGCATCTATGGCAAAATGCTTGTTGTTGTAAGTAGATGCATACATTAAGTTACCCATCATATCTACAATGCTTAACTCAATGCTATTTCCTACTTCAACGCCATCTAAATGTATGGTAAAGCTTCCCTTGTTAGGATTTGGAAACAAGACTACTTGTAAATTGTGGTTTGTACTTAAGTTAATTACAGCTGTTTGGCTGTATTCATAGGTGCCATCTTTATCTACTTGCTTTAAGCGATAGTAAAGTTGGTTCAGATTTGAAAATTGAAGAATTGCTTCTTCGTCATTTAAGCTGTAATTGTTAATTCTTACACTATTCCCCTTTCCTTTTACTCGGCCAATAGGTTCAAAGCGGCTATTATCTGTAGAACGTTCTACTTCAAAATAAGCATTGTTAATTTCTGATGCTGTTTGCCAGTTAAGTACGCGAGCGGTAGTGACCAAAAAAGTGTCGGAGATCGTTTTTGATAATCCTGCGTTTCAAGGTGATATACTTGAGTTTTACACACATACTTCCAAAGTCGGAAAAACTTCCCTAACAGTTAAGTGTAAAGTTCTTACAAAAGCAGTTCAAAAAACTGATGTTCGAAAAGAAATTTTAAATTGTGAATTTGTTTTTGTTTCAATTGATACAGAAGGTAAACCGACTCCGCATGGTCTAACTT
>VEQB01000078.1 GCA_018883485.1 Bacteroidota bacterium | reverse complement strand
TCTAATACTGCTACTTCTACTAAAGTATCGTGTAACATGCCACATTCATTTTTTACTTCAATATGCACCCTATGGATTGTATTTACTGGAAAATACCATAACCAATCTTCTGGGGCAACTCTTGGGGCCAAGCAACTAGGGTCTGGTGGCATAGAATCTAATACAATGCTATCGTTTATGCAGGTATCTTTCCAATGCCAATTACCATCTTGGTTTTTTCGCCACACACTATCTACCCTGCAAACTGTAATTTTTAATTGAGCATCGTTAAGCAAGCGGTGCAATTCTATTTTAAAGGGTAGTTTAGGGCAAAGTGTTAAGCTTCTTGTGAAGAAGGTAGCGTGTGGCCTGCCATAACTGGTATACCCCCAATGCCGGTTACCATTTGGGTTTACGGTATCTAGAGCACAAATAGCAATTGGGCTAGTAACTTGTGGTATAATTGAATCTGCCTTAAGTATAGAATCTATATAAAACTGTATCCCTGCAATTACGCCACCACTGCCTACGGCAAAGTTGATGGTATTGTTATCTGAAGTATCTCCTATTCTGCGTCTGAATCTGATATTGGCTCCATCTTCAATATAAATAAAAGCGCCAGGTTCTGCTATAATTTCTCCCCAACCAGCTTTGCCGCTATCGCCCACTTCAAGCAAAGCACCACTTTTTACAATTAAGCTACCATTTTGTTTTATATACAAGCCAGCACCTTTTTTAATATAAGTATGGCTGCCTGCGTCTAATACCAAAGCAGCATAAGGTGAAACAATTAACATGCTGTTATCGCTGCCCTTAATTAAAGAATCTATTCCTGCGCAAGAGCTACCTCCTTTTTTTTCTTTTTGCGCTGGGCCTTCAATAATCAATGAATCTTTATTGTGCAGAATTACCCCCGCACACATGTTTACTTTAGTAGAGTTTACAATACTCAAATTACCATGATTACCATTTATCTTTTTAGAATTTCCGAGGGTATGTTGATTTTTAGAATTTGCAATAAAAAGGGTATCGAAATTGGTACCATTAGGTGGGAAATAGCAGTCTAGGCAAGGGTTTGAGGGTTTAACGTTTATGCCGTAATTACCTGGCTTTAAGGCTAAGTAGATATAATTATTCAAAGAATCATACCTACCATGCAAAGTATCATTTGTACCTGAAATAAGGGCAACCATATCTATACCTCTGCCTACTTCTGGAAGTTTTAATTTTAAAGTATCGGTAGAAGAAGGAGTAGTTTTGGTTGAAATTTGGCAGGTGTAATTGTTTTTGCCCGTTACAGAATAATCAAAGTCTAAACCAATAGTTGAATGGAACAGGGTGTCTTTAAAAATTAAATAAGAACTATTGTAAGCTATAAATTTTCTCAGATTAATATAGGAGGGAGGGCAATAACCAAAACCAACGCCCATATAACTCAACGTATGATTTTCTAAAAATAGTTTTGAACCATCAAAAAACAAATAATTAAACGCTTGATTTGCCCTGTTAAAAGGATTGGATAATGAATCTGAACCACCTTCCCATTTAACTAAATGAAGGTGCGAAACTGTGTCTCTTGCTAAAGCAAAAGTTGATTTACCCAATCTTGCGTCAAAACTGGTATCTACCCCTTGAATAAAGTCTATTTCAGTTGTAAGTAAATTTTCAAAAGTATCTCGTTTGGTTACGGTTGGTAAAGAGTCTCCGCACTTTTGCGGATAAATAAAGGACTGGTAAATTGTTTGATCATTTGTTTGAACAATCTTTAACCTGGTGAGATAACCACCAGAAATTCCTTCTGCAGCTGAACCTGTAAAATTCCATTCATTTTTAGTCAAAGTATTTTCATCATATCCAGTTGAAGGAATTCCCCCTTTTAACGAGGCGTGGTGTGTTACTAATAACCAATTTCCAGAGTTATTGCAAGGGTAATTCCATACGTGTAAATTTAGCAATTTACGATATGTAGAATCATCCTTATTTCCGTTTCCATTAAGTATTAAAGTTGTCTTTGTAAAGTCTTCTATATTGCTTCCATCCACAAAATCATTAAGTATGTAATAAATATCCCCGTTTAAGTTTAATGAAATTACATTTCGAGTAATTGCATTTCCAATTAGGGTAGAATTTTTATCTTCTTTCCAATCATAAACTAAATTAAATTCTGTTATTCCACTAATTGAATTTTCCCTTTTCTCGAATTTTGGATATTTATATTCATCATAATTCGGTGTATTTAGGGTGTGAATTTGAATTACATTATGCATGTTAAACTTATTTGTTCCATCTCTTAAAGAATATCCCCCATATGGCGGATCTACAGCCAATTGTGTAATTGGTGCCTTAAATGAATCTTGAACAAACAAAGACCATGAACCCATCTCATCATCTTCATGAGTTCCGTCAATATTTGAGGAGGCTTTATCTAAGGCATAATCCTTTTCACATAACATCAGAAAAGTTTGAAATGATTTTTTTGTTTCGTTCCTAATGATAATGTTCCCAGCATCTAACATTGCATCAAATTTTCTGGGCATTTCATTGTTTACCATAATATTATTTCCTCCAACTAAAGCAACATATTCAACAAGGTAATTATCCAAACTTGAGCCAATAACCCCATAATTAAACTCATTTATACCAGTTAAGGACAAAATTGCAGCATCTGTTTGCCCACTGTTATCAAAAGTTGGCAAACTGTAATTTCCAATCCTAAGTCTATCTACCCAATTAAAAATATTAATAATTTCATTCTTATTTAATAAAACTTCGCTGTTTCCTTGAGGATAAAGATTTTTTTGTGCCCGAAGTGCAGGCAAACCACAATCTAACAAACCGTAATTTACGTATGCTATTCCTTCGGCATAAACAGAATAAGAATTCTTATTGGTGTTTTTAGGCGATTGTGGCACATCCTCCCAAGGAAAAATATGCTTGCCCTCAAATAGATTTTCTTGTAATCCTTCACTTCCTAATTTATTCCATTTTACAGGACTGTAAGTTGGATTATAACCTGAACCACTAAAAATTCCTCTCAAAATATTTGTCTCAACTCCAGCATCATTCAGGGTTTGAGCAGCCAAAAGTAAGCAACTCGCGGCAGCAATTCCATGGTTCTTTTTCCAACCTTTTTGATGCTCAACAATTCCATTCCAACCGGTGCTTAGTTGATATAAATCTCTTGTTAATTGTCTTAGCTTATCTCTTGGACTACTTTTAGAAAGATTTCTATCAGCATCCCCAAATCCCCAAACATATCTTTGACTATCTTTAAGTTCTTTAATTTCAAAAGATGCCTTAAGAAGATCATATGCTGTTAGCCAATGTATAAGAGAACGCGATGCAAATTGGATGTTACTTTTTTCATTAAACTTTGGCATTTTATCTGTAAGGTGTCCAAATGCATTTACATAATTGTTAGTTAGGGTGGGATGGTAAACCCTATCCCGAAATTCATTTCGTTTATTGAAACTTTTATTTCCGTTGTAAGTCGTTGTATCAAGCCAATTAGCGGCGCTATCCAAACCGATAAGAAAAACAAAGGCATTGCATTTGGCCCATAAGGCCAAGGCGCTGGGGCCTGTTTTTGCCCCATTATCTATCCCACCATCTGTTGGCATTGGCCCAACTGCGAAATTGTAAAGTGCTCCATAGGCTTTAAATACTGGACCATCACGCTTTTCGTTAAATATTCTGTTTCGTATCTTTTCAATAGTTTGATTTATAGATAAATCTCCATTATATCTATCAAAGGTTGTATAAGGGTGTCCATAGTTGCCCCCACTTACAAAATGTCTTCCTCGAAACAATTCATCAGGTTGAGCAATAATTCTATTGAATTGCAATAATAAAATTGTAAATAAAATATACTTTTTCATAGATATTTATTTAACTATTTCATAAGAATTCATATTTAAGCTGTCATTGACCGCAATTAGTCCAAATTTAGGAGACATAAATCCAATTGCTTTTGAATTTGGATTATTATTATTATACTCATAGAAAACATAATCATAAATAGAATTACCAAATTTCATAATTCCAAAGTATTTCTTATAATTTACATCCATAAATACAATCTCTCCAAAATTAAAATGATAATTTAAAAAATAAATTTCTATAACATAATCTTCATAATTGCCTAAGCTAACAGAATGTTTCACCTTAAATAGGCCTTCACCTTTTATTGTTTTGTAAGTATTGGTAATTTGCAAATTCTTTACATTTTCATAGGGACCACAAGCAGGATTACCATATGATTTAAATTCATCAAACCAAGTAGAATCACAATCAGTTTTTACAAAAATGAGCGTATCTCCACTATTGCTTTTGAACTTAACTGTATCAAAGGCAGGGTCAGTAAAATAGCGGGTTCTTTCCAGCGAAGTTACAGTTAGATAATTATAGGTAGTGGTCATTTCTTCGCAGCGTGGCTCGTCTTTCCGGCAAGTGGTAAAAAGCAGTAGAGCAAAAAAGGTGTATAAGATAGGTCTCATATAACAAAATTTATAAAACTTTTCTACAAATCCAAATTAAGTTTTTGTTAGTCAATAAAATAGGAGGAATACCCAAGAATATGGAAGATTAAGAATCTAATTTTTCAAAAGCATCCAAAGAATCTTTTTACAAAATCCCTTGCCGCCAAACTCAAGCTATCTCCATTGCCATTTAACCCCACCAACATTACAAACGCATTACTTTTTGCCCAGCGGGCTTAGTTGCATAAGGCTGGGTTGGGTATAGCATTGTTGTGGGTAAAGGTTTTGAAAAGTAATTTTACCCTATATACTTAACCTTTCGAAGGCAAGGGCAGAGATGCTGAGCGCAAAAGGGAGAATGTTTAGTGTATTATGGAAAAACCTCTCGACGGCGAGGACCGGATTGCTGCACGCAAAAGGGAGCGAGGGAAAAAGAGGGCGCTGCGCGCCCTCTTTTTCTTTTCCTACCTTTTACGCGTTGCTTACCCGAACCTCGAGCTGGTCGAGAGGCAGTCCATGAGCAAGGTCAAAAGATGGCCCCTGAGCCTGTCGAAGGGCGCTCCTTTGTGTTAGTGGGTAAAATGTTAATGAAAATGAAAAAATAAATACTTTAAAATAAAAATAAATTTGGAAAAGTAAGTTGAACGTCTATCTTTGATGCTTCTTATTTTTTATAAATGAACATCTATATTGGAAATTTAAACTGGAGCACAACTGAGGATGATTTACGTAGCCTCTTTCTCCAATTCGGTGAAGTTAGCTCAGCTAACATCGTAAGCGACAAGTTCACCGGCCGCAGCAAAGGATTTGGTTTTGTGGAAATGCCTGATACTACATCAGGCCATAACGCCATCAATGCCCTTAATGGTCAAGCATTCAAAGACCGCAACATTACAGTTAACGAAGCTCGTCCCCGTGAGGAAAGACCTGATCGTAATTCTGGAAATGGTGGCGGCGGAGAACGCAGATCATTCAACAAAAGATATTAATCTTTAGTTTTATTTTAAACCTGCCCGATTTATCGAGGCAGGTTTTTTTATGCCCTTTTGTACCTATTTATCCTTGTTCTTTATCTTCTTCTTCTGGGCCGCACTCATTGTGTTTATTTTCTTATAATAACCCAACTTGCTACCTTCTACCCATATTACAAGCTTCTGACCATACTTTAATTTCGTGCTTTTAAGTTTGTTCCAAGACTTTATCTGTGCCTGGCTCACATCAAAGTAATCTGCAACTAAGGCTAAAGTTTCACCCTTTTTTACAGTATAGGTAACCTTCTTCTTAGTAAATTCTTTGGGCTGCGTGGTTTTATTGGTATTGGTTATACTATCTATTATTTCATCCTTTAACTTAGCAATAGGATCGGCTTGCAGCAGGTCTGCTTGGTTAATTGGCCTATAAACAGAATCTTTTAAATACGCTATGTTCTTGTATTTACTTCTCGGAATTCTTACCACATAACCTTCTGCATTAAACGGTATAATATCTTTCCTAAATACTGGGTTCAATTCTCTAAGCTCTGTTAATGGCGCCCCAGTAACAGACGAAATTTGTTGAAACGAAAGCCATTTATTCACCTGAAAACTATCCGACTCTTGCTCAAACTTAGGTTCAGAAGTGCTAATGCCATGCTCTTTGTAAAAGTTAAGAATATAAGCTGTTGCCACAACCTTAGGGTATAAGTCCTTACAAAATGAGGGCATATGCGGATAAATATCCCAAAAATAAAGACTATTGCCACTCATATGAATACACTTGTTCAAGGTTACTGGCGAACAACCATAACTTGCTATTACAAGTGGCCAGCTTTTATAAATACTATACAAATCCTTAAAATGCTGCGCAGCAACTAAGCTGGCTTTAACCGGGTCTCTTCTTTCATCTATGTAAGTATTTACCTTTAATTTATACATTTTACTTACCGGGTATGCCATAAGCCACAGGCCGCTTGCCCCATTTGGTGAAACCGCAGATGGATTTAATTCCGAAGCTGTTGCAGCCAAATATTTTAATCCAATAGGTAAACCTTTTGCTTTTAAACTTTTCTCAAGAAGCGGAAAATAGTATTTACTGCGCCCTATTAACTCTCTTAATTTCTCTGGATTGTTTAAATACTCTTCAATAAATGGCCTTACCGATGGATGCCAGGTTAGCTCAATATTACTGCTCATAGAAGCAATTCTACTCTGATAAACTTCGTCTGATACACCAGCAACTTCTTTTGCCAATAAAGAGGTGTATAAAAACGTAAGCAGTAATAATAAATAAACTCTAGCCATAACTCGCAATATAAAGATACTAAAATGGCTTAAACTTAAAGTAATTAAGATTTAAACACTAGAAAGGGGTAAGGTGAATGAAAACAGAAACACTAAGCTAAACTAGCACATAAGGCTAATAACTCTGCATCTTTACCATGTGGCGCCATTAATTGTAAACCAATTGGCATGCCATTTTCATCCATACCATTTGGTATACTAACGGCTGGTATACCAGCAATATTGGCGTGTACCGTAAAAATGTCGGCCAAATACATGGCTATTGGGTTGTCCGACTTCTCTCCTATTTTGAAAGCTGTGGTTGGAGAAGTTGGAGAAATAATGAAATCAAATTCCTCAAAAATCTTCTTGGTTCTATCTTGAACCAACCTTCTTACTTTTTGCGCTTTGCTATAATAAGCATCATAATATCCTGCAGATAAAACAAAAGTACCCAACATAATTCTACGCTTTACTTCTGGCCCAAAACCTTCTGTTCGCGACTTTTTAATAGTGCTTTCTAAGTCTGTTGCCTTAACACTTCTATGGCCATAATGCATGCCTGCAAAGCGAGATAAATTAGAAGATGCCTCTGCTGTAGTTAAAGTGTAATAAACAGGTATTAATACTGAAAGTAAATCAAAACTAATGCCTTCAACTGTATGTCCTGCTGCTTTTAAACTTTGAATATATGCTTCTGTTGCCTTTTTAACTGCTGGCTCAACGCCATCTGCCTCTAAGGTTTCTTTAATGTAGGCAAATTTGTACTTTGGCTTACTTGTTTTGGCACCCAAAAAAGATGGTATAGGTTCTTGAACCGAGGTGGCATCCTGGGCATCTCCACCTGCAATTACCTCTAACAGTAGTTGCATGTCGTTTACAGAATGTGTAATAGGTCCAATGATATCGAAAGAAGATGCATAGGCTATTAAGCCCCATCTCGAAACAAATCCATAAGTAGGTTTAAACCCATACAATCCGCAAAAAGAAGCCGGCTGTCTTATACTTCCACCTGTATCACTTCCCAGGCTGGCTAAACACATTCCGGCTTGAACCGAAACTGCTGCACCACCGCTTGATCCGCCAGAAACTCTGGTTTCATCAAAGGCGTTTTTAACTGGGCCAAAAGCCGAATTTTCATTAGACGCGCCCATGGCAAATTCGTCACAATTTAGCCTGCCAATAATAATTGCATCCTCTTCTAATAATCGCTCTACAACGGTGGCAGAGTATAACGATTCAAAATCTTTTAAAATTTTTGAAGAGGCACTAACCTTATGACCTTTATAAACAATATTGTCTTTAAGACCAATAACCATACCCGCCAAACGGCCAGCATTTCCTTGTATAAAGCGCTCTTGAATGGCAACAGCTTTTTCCTTTGCTTCCTCTGTAAACACTTCAAGAAAAGCGTTGAGGTGCTTTTTTTCTTCAATCACAGAAAGGTATTGCTCTACCAATTTAGGCAAAGTGATACTTCCCGATTTTAAATCAGCCTGAATATTTGAAAAGTTTTTGTACATGTGCTTTACGAGCCTATTTCTTCTCTTGCTCTTTGGCTTTCATGCCTTCTTCAATTTGGTCTTTTACATTTTTCTTGGCATCGTTAAACTCACGTACACCTTGTCCAATGCCTCGCATTAATTCTGGAATCTTCTTACCACCAAATAAAAGAATAATGGCCAATAATATGATGAGCCATTCGCCACCACCAAGATTTCCGATAAATAACAAATTAAAATTCATTGCCTTAAAATTACGTTGCGAAATTAGTTTATTTTTTGTTTAGAATTTGATGTTCTCTATTATTTCAAGTGAACCATCTTTTTTAACGCTTTTATTTCCTTGTCTGTAAGTTCTCTCCACTCTCCTCTTTTGAGCTTTCCCTTTTCTAAACCAGCATACAAT
>VEQB01000469.1 GCA_018883485.1 Bacteroidota bacterium | reverse complement strand
TTAACAGGTACTTCACTTAAGTATCAACGTAAAGTGGCTCAAGCCGTTAAACGCGCACGCCACATTGCAGTATTACCTTTCACCGGAGATTCACTTAAATAAACAGGAGAGAAGAACAATGAAAGTAATTCTGAAAGAAAACATGAAAAACCTAGGTCACCAAGGTGACGTGGTTGAGGTGAAAAACGGTTATGCAAATAATTTCCTTTTCCCTCGTGGATATGCCGCTATGGCTACTTCTTCTAACTTAAAAATGCTTGAAGAGAATAACCGTCAAGGAGCTCTTAAGCGCGAAAAGATGAAGACAGATGCTTTAAACATGGCAGAACAATTGAAAGATATGGCTATTACCATCGGCACAAAAGCTGGTGCAAATGGAAAAATCTTTGGTTCTATTACGCCGCTTCAAGTTTCGCAAGCCCTTAAAACTAAAGGCTTCGAGATTGATAGACGTAAAATTGAAATCAATGATGTTAAGATGCTTGGTTCATACGAAGCAACCATCAACCTTCACAGAGATGTTGCTATCAACATCAATGTAGAAGTAGTAGCAGAATAATATTTGATTATTACAAACTAAAAGCCTCCATCGAGAAATCGTTGGAGGCTTTTTAATGTGTTTAAATCAATAATTATCAATTGATTTAAAAAGTTTTATTTACTTTTATTAAAATAATTTCGCAATTTCGATATTCAAATAATAACCATGAAAACTTTTGAAATAACAGATTTATTAGGAAAAGTTTATTTAGTAGGAAATGCCTTAGGCGTTAATTCATTTGAACAGGTTGGCATATCGAGTCTAACTAGCGGTATCTATTTAATAAATTTTGCTGATAATAAAGGAAATCGTTTATCCTTAAAATTTATTAAGCAATAAAAAATGGCTAAGTATTTTTTAAGGATGTTTTGGATAGGCTATCTTATTAGCCCTTTGGCAAGTAATTCTCAAACCGCTGAAAAAAAAAACACACTTAATTTTGGAGTTTCATTTTTAAACTTTAAAGATGGGTATGATTTTTTAACTACACAATACATTGGGTTAAAATTAAAGGAAACAGGTTATTATTTAGAATATGAACGAAAGATAAGTCGATCATATTCCCTTACAGCAGGATTGGGCCAATTTTACTACTTCAATTATCCTGCCTTGCGAGGGGATACTGATGTTTTATCGCAATCAAGCAAATATGATTTATTAGCTAGAAATATGCGATATTATAATTTGGGAGTAAAACGAACATTTAGACCAATTATAAATCAAAAATATCGATTAGATTTGGGTTTAATATTTGCAATTACTTATCAAAGAATGGACAATGCTTTCTTTTTAAATGCATTTCCTAGTGGCTTTGATGCGCAATTAGCTGGTGCAAGTGGTAATAGATTTGGCATATCTCCCGGGATTAATGGTTCTATTACAATTCTTAATCATTTAAATTTAGGGGTAAACTTTATGTTTACACAATTTTTTACGGATATTACTGACCAATACCCTGGCGATTGGGTTGACTATACTGCACCTAAAAGTTACTTTTTAATTACACCCACAATTGGGGTTAAATTTTAACTTCTATTTCAAATAAGCCATTTGCTTTTGTAAATATTTGCCAATAATGTCAAATTCTAAATTTACTTTATCACCCACTTTTAAATTAGCAAATTGCGTATGGGTATAGGTATATGGAATTATAGCTACATGAAAATGCTTATCTACCGATTTTACAACAGTTAAACTAACACCATTGATACAAATACTGCCTTTGTCTACTAGCAAAAGGCCTTGCTCCAAGGTTTCCAATTCAAAATGAAATTCCCAACTTCCAGCCTTATCTTCAATAGCAACGCAAGTAGCAGTTGTATCTACATGTCCTTGCACAATATGTCCATCAAATCTGCCATTGGCTGGCATGCATCGTTCTAGGTTCAGGGTTGAACCAATCTTTAGCGCGCCAAGATTGGTTTTTTGCAAAGTTTCTTCTATGGCTGTAACGGTATGGG
>VEQB01000468.1 GCA_018883485.1 Bacteroidota bacterium | reverse complement strand
GATGAATTTGCTATAACAGAGCCAACGAGCGTGGAAGCAGCTTTGAAGAGTGAGTTGAAATTTAACTTGTATCCCAACCCAGCTAAGTCAAATTGTACGATAGATTTTGAGTTAGAAAGCACTGCAAAACTCAATATGCAATTAAAAGATTTACAAGGAAGAGAGGTTCAAAGCAAAATCGAACTTAACCTTGGAGCAGGAAAGCATTCACAACAAATAAACTTGTCTAATTTGCGAACAGGCCTGTATTTTCTTGAAGTACAGACAGAAAAAGGATCATTTGTCCACAAGTTGTGGGTAGAATAACATCCAATAAACCTGATTTAAAGCCGCCCTCGGGCGGCTTTTAGTTTTTTTTAAGGAGTAGAATTAGGATATTGTGAGCCCAAACTAGTTATCCTTGTAGTTGAGTTTTTTATAATTGGGATAAGGAATAAATAAAAGATGAGCAATAATTTAGTAATCGTAGAATCACCTGCTAAAGCAAAAACGATAGAGAAATTCTTAGGTAAAGATTTCACTGTTAAATCTTGCTTTGGCCATATAAGAGACCTTGCCAAAGGAGATGAAGCCATAGATGTGGCTAACAATTTTAAGCCACATTACGAGGTAAGTGAGGATAAGAAAGCCATTGTAGCCGAATTGAAAAAATTAAGTAAGAGTGCCGATTTGGTTTGGTTAGCTTCCGATGAGGACCGCGAGGGAGAAGCTATAAGTTGGCACCTAAGCGAAGTTTTGAATTTGGAAGAATCAAAAACGAGAAGAATTGTATTTCATGAGATTACAAAGCCAGCTATTTTAAAAGCTATTGATAATCCTAGAGGTATTGATAAACATTTGGTTGATGCACAACAAGCAAGGCGTGTTCTAGATAGGTTGGTAGGATTTGAGCTTTCTCCTGTTTTATGGCGCAAGGTAAAAGCTAATTTAAGCGCAGGCAGGGTACAATCTGTTGCTGTGAGGCTAATTGTAGATAGAGAAAGAGAAATTAATATCTTTAACTATAATTCTGCCTTTAGAGTGGTTGCCAAATTTAATGTAGGTGGCAAAACCATGGAGGCAGAATTAGGCAAACGCTTTAGCACAGAAGCAGAGGCAAAAGCTTTCTTAGATAAATGTAATGGAGCTACTTTTACTATTCAGAATTTAGAAGTAAAGCCTGCAGAAAAAACACCTTCACCTCCTTTTACTACTTCAACCCTGCAACAAGAGGCAAGTAGAAAATTGGGTTATGGAGTTAGCACCACAATGAGCATAGCGCAAAGATTGTACGAAAGTGGTTTAATAACCTACATGCGTACAGATAGTGTAAACTTATCTGAAATGGCAATTGGCGCTGCCAAAGAATATATCACTAGTAATTTTGGTGAGCGTTACAGCAGACCTATGCGTTATACCACTAAGAATGATAGCGCTCAAGAAGCTCACGAAGCCATAAGACCTACCTATTTTGAAAACGTAGAAATAGAGGGTTCAAACCAAGAAAAACGCCTTTACGATTTAATTTATAAGCGCGCTATTGCCTCTCAAATGGCTAAAGCACAAATTGAAAAAACCATTGCAAGTATTTCCATTTCGGATATCCCAGAAACACTTACTGCCACTGGTGAAGTGTTGAAATTTGATGGTTTTTTGAAAGTGTATATGGAAAGCACAGACGAAGAGCAGGATGAAGAAAGCAGTAAAATGTTGCCTCCTCTTACTATTGGAGAAATGCTAAATTTAATGCAGCTACAAGCCACCGAAAAATTTACTAGGCCAGCTCCAAGATATACCGAAGCATCCTTGGTAAAGCGATTAGAAGAGTTAGGGATAGGAAGACCTTCTACTTATGCGCCAACCATTTCTACAATCCAAAAAAGAGGTTACGTGGTTAAGGAAGATAGAGAAGGAAAGGAGCGTAACTTTGTTCAATTAACGCTCGAAAAAGGAACCATTGAAAAGGAAACAAGGGTAGAAAAATATGCTAGTGAAAAATCTAAATTATTCCCTAGTGATATTG
>VEQB01000467.1 GCA_018883485.1 Bacteroidota bacterium | reverse complement strand
AGCCTTAACCACCTTGCAAAAAAACATCACAGCCACCGACCCAAATACTACGCAAGTTATAACAATGACAGCCTATGGTGGTCCTTTTGCCCAGGCAAATTCGCCAGCAAAAATGACCCCTAATCCGGTAGTTGGGCCAGCAACAGGTATCTCTGCGCTTTTCTCTTGGACACCCTCCTGCAATGCCATTCGTTACGAGGAATTTTCTGCAGTATTTAGAGCAGTAGGCAATAGTGCTGTAAAAAAGTTAACCGATATAAATGATTGGGAAATTAAAGTGATTGGTCCGGCACCAAAGAATGTTAAAATACTTAAAAAAGATGATGGCTTTGTAATTTCATGGAATAAGGATACTTGTGGTTTGGCCTTTGGATACAGAATTTACAGACGCATAGATTCCTCCTACTTCAAGCCAAAAACCTGCGAAGTGGGCGTTCCATCCTACACGGGTTACACATTATATGATACCACCCAAGGAGTTAACAATACCTCTTTCTTCGATAATAACAATGGCGCAGGTATTTCTCCTTTGGTAAGGTATTGCTATATCATTACAGCATTTTATCCACCAAGAAACGAGCAAGGCACCATCATTTTTGGCCTTCCTGTTGAAGGTTATGCCTCTGAGGAAGTGTGTGATATGTATCTTAGAACAAAACCAATTATTACCGAAGCTAGTGTGCTTAGCACTAATAATGACGTTGGCAAGGTTAGTGTTTCTTGGATTCCCCCAAATGTGTTAGACACGGTAGAATACCTTGCCCCTTACAAAATGGAAATTCAAAGGGCAACAACTGCCGCTGGAGTTTATGCCAAAATTGGTGAAATAACCTACCCTAGTTTTTCTTCTTTAAAAGACGAACAAATTACCGATTCACTTCTAAACACTTCTGCCAATACCTATTTTTATAAAATTAAATTTGTTGAAGCCAACACTGGTAGAAGAATAGAAGAAAGTGTTTATGCTGGTACTCCACGACTCAGTTTAACCAATACCAATAGAAGCATTATTTTAAATTGGCAAGCATTGGTACCTTGGATAAATAAGGAAACCATTATCTATAAAAAGAATTCGCTCAATACCTTTGATTCTATTGGCATAACAAGTTTAAATACGTTTACAGATACTGGTTTAGTTAATGGCAATACGTATTGTTATAGAATTCAGACCAAAGGTTTTTACAACCCAATAGCGTATCCATTTACAATTTTAAATTTCTCTCAAGAAGCATGTGGCGTGCCAGTAGATACCATAAGACCTTGTGCTCCTATTTTAAGCTTAGATACTCCTTGTAATCAGTTTAGCACTTTTACCATTGGCTTAAATTGGGTTTACCCAAGCACTTGTGAGCAAGACCTTGCTGGTTACAAGGTATATTGGAAAAAGAACAGCAAGGAGGCTTTTACTTTATTGGCAAGCCTTCCTAAAACTGCCACTTCTTACACAGATGCCAGAGAGCAATTAAAGTATTCTATTGCGGGTTGTTATGCAGTAAGTGCCATTGATACTTTTGGTAATGAAAGCTATTTAACCAATGAACGCTGCATAGACAATTGTCCTTATTACGTTATACCGAATGTGTTTACCCCAAATGGAGACAATATCAATGATAAATTAACTCCATTTCCTTATAGGTTTATAGATAAAGTGGATGTTAGCATTTTTAACCGTTGGGGTCAATTGGTTTTTCATACCAATATCATTAATATAGAATGGGATGGCAAGGATGCAAACTCTGGGGTAGATTGCCCAGAAGGAGTATATTTTTATATAGCCGAAGTATTTGAAAGCTATTTAGAGGGCGATAAAAAAAGAGTTTTAAAAGGCACTTTACAATTAATTAGATAAGAAGCGTGTTTACCGGAATTATTGAAACTACTGGAACCTTAGAAAACAGTTTTACTGAAGGTTCAAACATTCATTTTACATTTAGGTCGCCCATTAGCCATGAGTTGCGCATAGACCAAAGTGTTGCCCACAACGGGGTTTGTTTAACAGTAGTGGCC
>VEQB01000077.1 GCA_018883485.1 Bacteroidota bacterium | reverse complement strand
CGTATATGCTATCGTAAATATCTGTTTGCCCAAAAGAAGAGGTAAGAATTATCATGTTCAAGCCGATAAGTATTAATAATCTTTTCATTATTGCTTAATTATTTTTTGTGTATAGGTTTGTTGGCCATGTTTTACTGAAATAAAGTATAATCCATTTTTCAAGTTTGAAATGTCAATTTTATTTTTGTTTTGGTCTTTAATAATTAATTGACCGATAGCATTTGTAATTTCAATTTGAGTATTGTCGTTTGAAGGTAAGACAATATTTATTTCGGTATTTGCAGGATTGGGAAAAATAGATATTGCTTTTGCATTTGAATTTGTCTCATCAATTGATGTTATGTTGCACATTACTGCATTTAACCTTTCCCAAATGCTATTGCAAAATTGTGTTGGAACTTCTCCACCACTTACTTGATTACCCATTCTAATTACTACTAAACCTAAACTTTTTGAAATACTTAAGATTTGACCGTTTTTTCCAAGGCCGGCAATCATATCACTTGGTGCTGCTGGCGCATAAGAACCAGGGAAAATATTTTGTAAAGTTGGTACCATATAAGATGCTTTACCATTTAACCACCAAAGATAACCGTATGATAGATTTAGACTTTGAGAAGTGTTAGTCATTTGGTGAATATAGGTGGTATCGTAAAGCAATGTATCGGTGTTCCAAATGCAGTTATTTTGAATTAATAAACCGAAACGAGCCATACTTCGAACTTTGCTAAAGAATACATTGTCGTAATTAACATAAGTCCAAGCCCCAGTCATGCCAGTTTTTGTTTTTAGTTTTGTTTGAGTGTAAGTATTAATGGGTGTGCCAGTTGCAGTTGTTAATACGCTTTCTAAAAGAGTGTATGGAGCATTGTGATATGCCCAACGAGTTCCTGCGTCAGCTAAATAGTTTAAACAAGTGTCAATGGTGCAATGATTGTCAGGCACACCATCGTCAAGACCAGAAGTCATTGTTAATTGATTTCTGATTTTGATTTTATTTTCTTGGGTTATCGTGCAATTCGTCCAACCTGCACCTAAGTATGTTGATGAAGTGTCTGTAATTGATAAATAATTTTCTTCCTGTGCTTTGCCTACTAAAAAGGAAGTAATTGTCTTACCTGCGGATGCCCAATACCATAAACTATCTTTCGTAAAAGTTCCAAAGTATTTTTCTAAAACTATTTTCCCATTTTTAAGTACAATAAAGCCTTTGGTGTCTTGTTGCTGCAAATAGTCATATAAAGTGTCAATTTCATTTAAACACCAACCTAAAGAAGCAGGAGAAATGGTGTCCCAAGTAGCCGTAGCGCTCAGTGGAGGGAAGTAAAGGGTTTGTGCTTTTGTCGCTTGGAATAAACCTGTCAAGCCGATAATTGTTAGAAATAATATTGTTTTCATTGTGTCAAGATTTAATGTAAGACTGTTAAAATTGTCAAAGGTTTAATCGGGATTAGTCTTGTCTTATAGGGTTGCACATAACCTTTAGACTTGCATACAAATCTAAAAGTAACTTACATTTACTAGTTAAACAGAATTAACCGAAAGCAGGGCGACCTATGCGCTAACAAGGTATTAAGACCTGTAAAACGATATAGAGCCCCGCTTTCTGGTTATGTTATGGCTCAAATAGATATTAGGGTTAATGGCCCATTATAAAGGTTTTGAGATGCACATAGCCATCCGCATAGCACGATATGCCATGACCAATTCAGATAAAGTAAAGCTTTTATCGTTATCAAATAGAACATTGATGCTGATAAAAGACCTGATGAGTAATCGTGATTGCATCAATAAAAGTTACCAGTCTATTAAGGTATCCATTCGTGAAATGGAACGGGTAGATAAATCCACAGGTAAAGAATTAGTCAAGCTAAACAAAGCAGCCTTAAATGGACTATACGAATTTAAAGTCAACGCTTCACCTGGCAGCCCTATTCTCAACACGATACGTGCCAGATATCAAGCAATCGCAGTGGTAAACAGGGGCACACCCTACATAGAAAATTTTCATGAAATTAGTTTGGTAAACTCATAGATATCGTTTTGCGTGCAGGCGATCGTAGCCCTGTGTTGCGCCTGCGGCAGGGCTATGGCGCTTGCACGCTGTTATGCCCAATATTAAATTGATTTACTGTATAATTCTTTCCAACGAAGATCGATTTGCTGGTCAACCCATTGTTTTGACTTATAGCCCCCACTTCTTAAATTCTGATTTATTAGCTTCCCCAATCCAAACGAATAATTGATACTATTGCCCTTTCCTAATTCAATGTATACACCATCAGACACTTTAAAAACACCTTTTAAGCCTTTGAATGTTAATCCATCAATGGAATTACTTGGCGTTTGACCAGGCTCTAATACTGTCACACCCTGATTCTCGTCTAAAATATAAAATTCAATATTTGAATCATTCCGCGTTATTTTTCCTCCCTTTTTTATGTCTAACAACTGAAGCAAAGATGCTATTCCAAGTCCAAATCCAATATTTCTGGTTGTTTGGTTTTCGGAAAGCGATAAACCTAAGGTTGCAAGAAGTCCTAATGACATTCGTGTAAAAGGATCAATCTTATTTTCAAGCATTTTAATCCCAGCATATGACATAATACTGGAGCTAGTTATTGTTAATTGGTTCTTTTTCATTTTCTTTTTATGAATAGTCGCGCAAGCATCCGCTAAAGTACACCTTGTAATTTAGGATTCCAATTTTGTGGCAGTAAATCGTCGATGTTATTAGCTTTGCGAGCAGGTAACTTTTGCAACACATCCAATAGCCAATCTTGTGGGTTAACATTATTGAGTTTGCAAGTTCCAAGTAAGGAGTAAATAATTGCAGCGCGTTGAGCACTTTCATGTGAGCCACAGAACAGATAATTTTTTCGACCTACAGCTACTGGACGTATTTGATTTTCTATTAGATTATTATCGATTAGCAAAATACCATCTTGTGCATATTGCATAAGTTTATGTGTTTGTCTGTCGTTTAAGGCCGTTAGCAAGTTAACACTTCCCATTATCCAATCATTAATGGTTGAGTCTGATAAGGTCATTCCAATGCGGCTAAACATCTTTATCTGACGATGCAATGGAAGGTGGTCTACATACTTGCTAACGAGTAAATGGTTAAGCACGCTACTTCCAGCAATGGCTTTAGGTAAGGCAAACTCAGGAAGCTTACCAATAGCCACACCATTACCTTCTGGTCTGGAATACTTGGCACGCTTGTATTGCTTTACATAAAACTTAGCAGGAGTCATTTCTAATTGCTCAGTAATATCATGCCCAATAAGCTTCATGCCTGTGGTATCTTCTTCGGGAGCTATTTCAATAATCTCTCTTGGCAAGTCTGCTGGCAAGGGCGAACGATTAGGCTGAGCCTTTTCTTTTGTCTTTGTGCGGGTATAGGCTATATCTTCTGTAATAGGTTCAATTGGCGTAATTCCGCCCAAGTTAATATCCAAGCTTAACTGGCCAGAGTTAAGCAACTCAACACGTTCATGCTTGGAGCCGAACATCATTTTTTTGAACTGTGCTAATTGTTGCTCAAGTTGTTCGATTCGAAAAGCTTGCTTCTTATTGATTTCAATAACCTGTTTATTCACTTCAATCAAGGCTAAAAACTGCTCATAAGTAAACGATATTTCTCTCTGATTTTGCACAGAGAAAATATACTTCAATCACTTGTTTTTACTGACATTTTCAGGCATTACTTATACTCAAAAATATCCACATTTAACCAGCATGTATAGGCCTGATGAGTTTATTCGAATCATAACGTTTTCGCTAACGAACCGTACTTAGTTTTATACCTTGCAACAAACAACTTAATATCTCCACAGATACCCTTGATTCTTCTCCTTTGGGCAATTCAAAAGTTCCTTTCTCTAAGCGTTTATAAAACAACATGAAGCCATCACCTTCCCAATACAGAAGTTTTATTTGATTCCGCCTACGGTTAATAAAAACAAATACATCACCTCCCAATGGGTCTTTATGCAAATGATCTCTTACCATTCTGCAAAGACTATCAAAACCTTTGCGCATATCAGCATGGCCTCGGAATAAATATTAGCGTTGATGAACACTTAGGCTTAATCAGTGTAAAGCCCGTTGGTTCATTTTGCCTACTACAAAACTTGCAAAATGCTTGATAAGATAAATCAACTTTGGTACAATTCTGGCGCTTGTTCAATCCACTTTGTTGCCATTGATCAAAATGCTGCAACATAATTTCCTTTGTGTTTTTCATGCGCCAGAGGTCTGTATTGATTTACTTCAACAAAATATGTACTTTAGCGGGTGCTAACAATTTATGGGTAAGGTAAGCTATGCTTTTTTGCGAGAGATTTAGTTCAAAACCATCGCTATTCAGCAAAAAATATTAAACGCTCGTTAACGCAATGCCTATTCATCCATACAACCCCATCACGAAAAATCCATAACACTTATTTTAGTGCGCATAACCGGTTTCGTTCAACCGGAGTTTCATGGCTTGGCCTGCGGCCACCACGAAACTCTAGCTGTTAGCTGCTGGGCTTAATTTTGCTAAAATAGCTTATTTTTTGAGATAATAATTTGTACTTTTGTGGCTTCACTTCCAAAAAGTATACAACACGTGGCTAAGCCTTGGATTAAATAATAGGGTTATTCTCTTCAAACCCACTTTTATGGTATAGTACTATTTAGTATTATACTACAATTATTTTGTTGTATCATTTAATCAAGTTTTTATGGAAAACCGTAAATGGTTTAAGACCTATATGTTTATATGGGCTGGACAGTTTGCTTCAATGCTTACAAGTTATGCAGTTCAGTTCGCTATTGTTATATGGCTTAGTCTGGAGTACAATTCAGCCGAAGTTTTAGCCTACGCTGGAATAGCAGCAATGTTGCCCCAGGCATTGGTAGGTTTAATTGCAGGGGTATATGTTGACCGTCTCAATCGTAAATATGTAATGATTTTTTCGGATGCTTTTATAGCTGTCTGTGCCCTTGTGTTACTCGTCATTCTACAAAATGAAAATGTTAATCTGATATGGATTTACATTTTATTGGGTTTACGCTCTGTTGGTAATGCTTTTCACGCTCCAGCACTACAGGCAATAGCTCCGCTGATTGTACCCCAAAATGAATTGATAAAGGTAGCAGGAATTAATCAGGTGTTACATTCGGTTTGCAGTATTGGTGGTCCTGCCATTGGCACATTAGCCATTGCGTATCTTCCCATTTCAAAAGTATTGTACTTGGATTTGATTGGAGCATTGCTGGCTATTCTTTCACTCGTGATGGTGAAAATTCCCAATGTGGTTGCGAAGTCAAAATCGTCTGCACATTCTATTGCTACAGAATTTTCTGAAGGGTTTCAGACTGTTTCCAAAAACAAAGGTTTGCGTTATCTTTTTCTTTATGCAATGGCGATAACCTTTGTTATAATGCCAGCTGCTATTATGTTTCCGTTGCTTACAACAGGGCATTATGCAGGAGGAAAATGGGAGATGGGAATTGTAGAAGTGGTTTGGGGCGGAGGTATGCTTATTGGCGGTGTCATCCTGAGTATTTTCAAATTAAAAGGCTCAAAAGTAGTCGCAGTCAATGTTATGTATGTATTATTGGGACTTACATTTATTTTGAGTGGTGTATTACCTGCAAGTTGGTTTGTAGGATTTGTGATGGTAACAGCCATTGGCGGTATCAGTCTGTCCGTTTTCAATGGCTGTTTTACAGCAATTGTACAAACAGAGGTAAGTCCTGAAAAATTAGGACGTGTATTTTCACTTTATTACAGTTTGGCAGTTTTGCCAAGTGTAATCGGTTTATTATTCACAGGTCTAATTGCAGAAGTTATTGGTGTAAATAGTACGTTTATCATAAGCGGTTGTTTGGCAATCGTTGTGGGTATTCTTTCGTTTAGCACTCGCAACTTAATGCTATTAGGTAAAATCAAAAAAGTTTAAAAAATGAAAAATAGAGATATTCAAAAATTAGCGGAAAGAAATGGTTTATTTCTTTCGGATGAAATGAGTTTTAACGATATGGGAATTGACTTTAAGGTTGGTTTCGCTACAGATAAGGATGGGACAAAGTGGTTGTTGCGTATCCCAAGAAGAACAGACTTAGGCGAACAGATTGCGAATGAGAAACGTATTCTTCAATTGGTGTCGAAATACCTTTCGGTACAAGTTCCTGACTGGCGTATAGCTAATGAAGAACTTGTAGCCTATCCTTTGCTTGATGGAAAGCCTGCACTAACTTATGATACCGAGACCTATGAAGTAACTTGGAATATGGCTAAAGACAGCGAACTTTACATTCCATCGTTGGCGAAGGTTGGTTGAACTTCATTCCATTCCAACGCAAGAGGTTCTTAGTAACGGATTAAAAGTGTTGACGGCAGAACAAGCCAGAAATGAGATTTCAGAAAGATTGCTTTTGGTGAAATCTGAATTAGGTATAAGTACCGAATTAGAAAATCGATACCAAAAATGGGTGGATAATGATGCCTTATGGCCGAATTTTACAAAATTCATTCACGGTGATTTGTATGCAGGTCACACCCTTACTCATATCAATGGAGAATTGTGTGGAATTATTGATTGGTCAACAGCACAAGTCAGCGATATAGCACAAGATTTTTCAGGTCACGTCACTGTTTTTGGTGTAGAAAGTCTGAAAAATTTAATTTCGGCATACGAAAAACAAGGTGGAGAAGTATGGGATAAACTGTTTGAACAAGCAGTTGAGCGAGCTGCTGCCGCACCTTTAGCTTATGGATATTTTGCTTTAGAAACACAAGATGAAATTCATCTTAGTTCTGCAAAATTACAGTTAGGTGTTGAGTAGAATTTTTTTTAGTAGGGGCTGACACCTTAATCGGGTCAGCTCCCTATTATTTCAAGGGATGTTTGTCTATTAGCGGTGTTGTGTAGCCTTGCAGCTAACGTCAGGTTGTGAAAAAACTCACTTTTTAGGTTTTTATTCACCCATTATGATCATTTAAAAGACGTTTTAAAGCGATATATGAAAGGTGAAATTTTAAGCAGCTAACTTTGAGTTGAAAATTTGGATTGGTCTGATGTGAGTTAATGAGGTCGTATTTTCAAAAACGCGAACTATCCCTTCATAATTAGGTTGCCAATTTTTAATTTTCTCCATTAATTTTTCAATGCCTATAATGTTTATACATCTCTTCATGTTATAAACTGTCATGATTAACGCAAACTCTCCGTTTACTTTCTTTAATCCCTTTAAGTTGGTATGGTTATATCCCCACTTGCGTTTAATGGTACCAAAAATATGTTCGTTAATTTCTTGTCGCTTCCTGTATAAGACAGCATTCTCTTTATACCTTTTGCTATTTTCTTCTACTGCATCTGCATATTCACTTCGGTCTATTTCTCTGCCTCCTTTCTCCCTTCCAGTACACAGGTGTTTAACAGGACAATCCTTACAAGCTGATGTTCTGTATTTCTTAAATTGATAACTTGGGGCTCCATTCCCTGATTTCTTTGTATGCCATGTTCCCTTGGTTCTTAATACTTCGCCTTGTGGACAGGTATAAGTGTCTTCTTCTTTATTGTAGGTAAACTGTGTAACCAAATAAGCTGGGGTTGTGCCCTTTTCATTGCTATTTACTATCTCTTGCTGAGCACAAATTGTCGTGATGTTTTCCTGCTTGCAGGTTTGAAGTTCGCTCCCATTGTGATAGCCCTTATCACTGATAGCTGTTAATGTTTCTACTGCTAAATTTCCCTTTGCTTCAATGGCTATTGCACTTAAGGCATTTCTGTCGTTCTTGTTTATGGTATGGGTAGCTACTACTAGTTTATGCTTGTCATCTACTGCTGCCTGCATATTATAACTCACTTCAACAACCTGACCCTGTACTAGCAATGCACGAGCATCTGGGTCTGTTGTGCTAACCTGCGGGGAACGGCTGCCTTCCATTTGCTTTCCTAGTAACTCATATTTAATCTTGTTTTGCTTTAAGCGTTCTATCTTCTTCTTTATGTTATCAAGTTTTATTGGCGACTCACCTTCATCATTGGCATCTAATTCCTTTAAATACTCATTTGTCTTTTCTTCAATATAGGCCAAATGCCGTTCTATCTTCTTTGGACTATAATTATTCTTCTTGCTATTATGAGCGCGCATCTTGGTGCCGTCAATGGCTACTGTTTTTCCACCAATTAAATCCAGGTCTTTTAGCAAACAAAGAAATAGTTTAAAAGTGTTACGTAAGGCTGCTGGATTGTCTTTTCTAAAATCTGCAATACTATGGTAATTGGGCACCAATCTGTTCAATAACCATTGTAGTTCAATATTTCTTTTACACTCGCGTTCAAGTCTGCGACTGCTTCTCAATCCGTTTAAATATCCATATAAATACAATTTAAGAAAAACCTTCGGTTCAAAGCTTGGACGTCCTTCTCCCTTAAGTTCCTTTACAACAAATTGTAGTGATTTTAAATCTAGCTTCTCTACAAATGCTTCCAAAAATCTAACCTGATTATCTTGCTCAACCGCATCCTCCAAACAACTAAACTCCATTTGAGCGCGATTACTTCCTGAAATGTAATTCATATCTGTTTTGCTAATGCAAATTTAACCTCCCAAAATCTTGATTAATCACACTTCTTTTAATACTTTTACACTACAGAGTGTGGAGAGGTTTTCTCACACTCTGACGTTA
>VEQB01000466.1 GCA_018883485.1 Bacteroidota bacterium | reverse complement strand
ACTTATTAAAAAAAGTATTGTGAAAAGTATTTTATGCATGTAAAAGTTCTATAACTTGGTTAACGATATCTTTAGCCACTTCGTGCTTTGGCTTTAAACCATATTTCTTTGTTTCGCCTTTTTTCATAATCAATTGAACTTGGTTGGTATCGAAACCAAAGCCCGCTCCTTTAGATTTTAAAGAATTTAAAACAATGCAATCTAAGTTCTTTTCTTTTAGTTTTTTTAATGCATTTACCTCTTCATTATCTGTTTCTAAGGCAAAACCAACCAAAAGTTGTTTGGGAGTTTTCAAGGCACCTAATTCCTTAAGTATATCTCTTGTTTTTTTAAGTTTTAGCAGTAGTGAATCTCCACTTTTCTTAATTTTTGAAATACTTACTTTTTCTGGAGTATAATCTGCAACGGCTGCACTCATTACTGCCACATTGCATTTAGAAAAATGTTTTAAAGTGGCTTCATACATTTCTAAGGCGCTGGTAACATTTATTCTTTGAATGCTATTGTTTTTAACTTCTTCATGGGTTGGTCCAGTAATTAAAACTACAGATGCTCCTACTGCCGCAAAGGCCTCTGCAAGGGCAAACCCCATTTTACCGCTGCTATGATTACCCACAAACCTAACAGGATCTATATGCTCATAGGTGGGCCCTGCGGTTACTAAAACTTTTCTATTTTTTAAAGCTCCCTTATCATTAAAATGAGCAACCACAATTTTCAATATTTCCTCTGGTTCTGCCATTCTGCCTTTGCCATCAAGGCCACTTGCCAACTCACCAGTGGTAGGTTCAACAAGGATATTACCATAAGCAAGAAGCGTTTGGATATTTTTTTGTGTAGCTGGATGAACCCACATATCTAAATCCATGGCTGGTACAACCATTACTTTACACTTAGCACTTAGATAGGTAGCTAATAACAAATTATCGCACAAACCAGAAGCCATTTTTGCAATGGTATTGGCTGTTGCGGGTGCAAATAACAATATATCAGCCCATAAGCCTAGCTCAACATGGTTTACCCATTCACCTTGTGCGTTTTTAACAAAACTTTGATGAACCGGATTTCTACTAAGTGTAGCTAGAGTTAAGGGCGTAACAAACTCATGTGCAGAGGAGCTCATAACGATTTTAACTTCTGCACCAGCTTTAACAAATAAGCGGGTTAAAGCAGCAATTTTATATGCTGCAATGCTCCCGCTTACTCCAATTATAATTTTTTTACCTACCAACATAGGAGGCAAATTACAAATTAGTTTCCTTCTGCCAAACGCTTTTCTTTTTCAGGGTTGCGGTGGTAAACTTTTTCATTTAAAAATTCCTCAGTTGCAATAAGAGTTGGCTTAGGTAAACGCTCAAATGCCATGCTAATTTCAATCTGCTCACGATTTTCAAATACTTCTTCCAAAGTATCACTATCGTTGTTAAATTCATCTAATTTACCGTGCAATTCTTCTTTCATTTGCGCCGCAATTTGATTTGCACGCTTAGAAATAATAGCAATAGATTCATAAAGATTACCTGTTTCTTTTTCTAAAGCTTTAAAATCTCTAGCAATTGTTGTGCTAGGAATGTTCTGATAATTGTTTGCCATTTTTTTACTATTTATTTAATATTCTATCTTCCACACATTTGTCATCTAAAAACTCCAACAGATGATGGTTCTCATTTACTTTAAACTCTATCGAAGCAATTCCTTGATTACCAGAATTTGTTTCAATTAACTGAGCGTCTGGCCATTCATAAACCATTTCTAAACATTTAACATAGGTTTTACCCAAAAATTCATCGCTTGGCTTCCTGCTATAATTTTGAGGAGTATTTTCTAAAAAAGGCACTTCTCCTTTAGTTTCTCCATTGCCAACAATAACCTTTGTAGTATCAGTAATAAGGGTTACATGAGGAACAGCTTTCTCATCTCTTATTAAAAGAAGCAAAATAGCTAAACCAACTATTCCAACAATAACCCAAATAATATTTTTGATATACATTAAATTTTAGAATTATTTAATTG
>VEQB01000465.1 GCA_018883485.1 Bacteroidota bacterium | reverse complement strand
ATGCGGAAAGTGGGGTCTGCGGTCCAAGCAAAATCGTGGGTATTAACAGCTCTAAATCTCCAGGTTTTGGTGTTGCCATCTTTTGGAATAATTATACTGGCTGCTTCGCCATAGGGTTTGTTTTTAAAATTACTGATGTCTAATTTCTTTCTAAGTTCTGTGGGTAAAACTTCTGTTTCGTTTTGCAGTTCGCCAGTTGCATCCATAATATAGTGGGAGGGAAGAGTTAAAGAGATTTCAAACTCTCCAAAATCTCCATAAAATTCTTTGCCTAGATGTTGGTCTGTTTCCCAGCCAAATTTACGGTCGTATACGCAAATACGCGGGTACCAATGCACGCCATCGTATTGTTTATTTCCTTCATTATCTTTAAACATTTTCATGCGGCGTCTTTGGTTTCCGCCATCGTCAAAATAGGTTTCGAAGCTTATAAATATTTCAATTGTTTGATTGGGCAATAGGGGTTTGGGTAATTCAATTTTCATGATAGAAAAATCTATTATTGGTTTAACGGAAATGCCACCTACCACTACTTTTTGGATAACGGTGCCTAAACCTGCAGCCTCATATTTGCCAAACTTCTGTTTAAAGTTATTGGCTAAGTTAAGTTGTTCTAAGTAGCCGCCTTTTACAAAGGCATTTTGGTATAAGTGAAAATACACAAAGTAAAGGGTGTCTGGAGAATTGTTGGTATAGGTGAGTGCTTCATCAGCTTTCACAACGTCAGTTTCATCGTTTAGTTCGGCAAAAATTTTGTAGCTCACATCTTGTTGCCAATAGGCAGCATGCGGTTTTCTGTTTTTCCAGTAATAGGGGTTATCCGCAGATTGGTAAGAAAAATCTTGACCTAAACCTCTGCTTACAAAAATAAGTAAGCTAAATAGTAAAAGTATTAATTGCTTCATGGCTGCAAATTAAATGAAATCTTTAGCTTTGCCTTTATATGATGCAGTTAAAATTAGGAGATAAGGTTAGATTTGTGAATGAGCCTTTAGAAGGAATTGTTACATCAATTAAGGATAAAATAGTGGGTGTTACAGTTGATAGTGATTTTGAAATACCTGTGATGTTGCATGAAGTAGTGAAGGTGAAATTTGAGGAGAAAGCGGGTAATAACCAACCAGATTTGCCCGTTTCTAAGCCTTTTAAAGCGGCATCTTTAAATCCAATTGGGGTGTTTTTAGCTTTTGAAAGAATAGGAGAAGACGGGCTAGATTTACATTTGCACAATAATTTATCGGAGTGGGTTTTAGTTGTTATTTACCAAAAAGCGGATGGCGTTTACAAATTATATAAAAATCTGAAAGTAGAGCGCGATGAAACAATTGTATTGGGTAGCTACAAATTAGCCGCTATGCAGGAGTGGTCTCCTTTGTTAGTGCAGGTGTTGGCGGTAGATTCGGTAACTGTAAAACCTGGCTCTTTGGTTCAAACCGAAATAAATTTTAGCGGCAAAAAATTTCACCAATGGTTAAAGCATTGTTTCTTTTTAAACAAACAGGCCTATGTAACCAGGGTAGATGAAGTTTTAGAACCCTTGAAGCTCGAAGCCTTAAAGCAAAAAGATTTTTCTGAAAGTGTTAAGACTGAGAAAAAGAATTTAAAAGATAAACCTAGCGCCGTTATAGACTTGCACTACCCAGCCTTGCAACAAAATGGGTACGGTTGCGCAACAGATATCACCGCTTTACAAATGGATGTTTTTGTGCAAACTTTAGAAGCTGGTTTTGTGCATGAGCTTAAAGAAATGGTGTATATACATGGCGTTGGAAATGCCTACTTAAAGAATAAAATACGCACTTGGCTTGGCAAACATTCAGAAATGGTTGTTTCATTTGAAGATGCAGACATACTGCAGTTTGGGGGAGGCGCTACTTTGGTTAGGTTAAAGTAGATTAGGAAAGTAATTCTTGTCTTAAAATAAATTTTATTTGGTTTGCGCTGCTTTGCGGGCATTGCCATGGAAGTATTTTTTTAATTGTTTTCGCCTATAATGTAATAGGGATGGGGGAAGA
>VEQB01000464.1 GCA_018883485.1 Bacteroidota bacterium | reverse complement strand
GGTATGATTAATGGTTTATTAACTTTACGCGGAGCTTGGGATAAGGTTAGGGATGAACCTACCTTGAAGTTTTTTGCAGTAGGTGTAACTGCTTATGGTATGGCAACTTTTGAAGGTCCAATGTTAAGTTTGAAGAATATAAATGCCATAGCTCACTTTACAGATTGGATTGTTGCTCACGTTCATACGGGTGCATTAGGATGGAATGGATTAATGACTTTTGGTATGTTTTATTGGTTAGTACCAAAAATGTATGGTACTAAGTTGTATTCAAAATCTTTAGCAAATACACATTTCTGGATTTCTACTCTCGGCATTTTATTTTATGCTATTCCTATGTATTGGTCGGGTTTTGCGCAAGGAATGATGTGGAAGGAGTTTACACCAGAAGGCTTGTTAAAATACCCTAACTTCCTAGAAACTACCTTACAAGTAATCCCAATGCATATCATGCGTTCTATTGGTGGTACCTTGTTCTTAAGTGGATTATTTGTGATGATTTACAATTTAGTTAAAACTGCTGCCTCTGGTAAATTAATTGCAAATGAAGCAGCTTCTGCTCCCGCCTTAGAGAAAGAGTACAAGCCAGAGGGCCATAACAAATATTGGCATAAAGCTTTCGAAAGAAAACCAATGACTTTTACTGTGCTTACCATTTTAGTAGTACTAATAGGTGGTTTAATAGAAATCATTCCTATGATTACCATAAAAAGTAATATCAAAACTATTACTAGTGTAAAGCCTTATACGCCACTAGAATTGCAGGGAAGAGATATTTACATTAGAGAAGGTTGTGTGGGTTGTCATTCACAAATGATTCGCCCTTTCCGTAGTGAAACAGAGCGTTATGGTGAATATTCAAAGGCGGGAGAGTATGTTTATGATCATCCATTCTTATGGGGTTCAAAAAGAACTGGCCCAGATTTAATGCGCATAGGTGGTAAATATCCAGATAGTTGGCATTACAATCACATGATTGAACCTAGCTCAATGTCGCCAGGTTCTATTATGCCAGCCTACCCGTGGTTAGCAGAGGATGATTTAAATACTTCAAATACCAAAGATAAAATCAATGCAATGCGCACCTTAGGTGTACCTTACGAGCCAGGTTTTGAAGAGATAGCAGAAGCCGATTTAATGAAACAAGCTGAGAAGATTGCTAGTAATTTAACTAAGGAAGGTTATCCTTTAGAACCACAGAAAGAAATTGTGGCAATGATAGCTTACTTGCAGCGACTAGGCACAGATATTAAATTAAGTAACACTGCCAGTAAATAAATTTTAAAAGCATGTTTAAACAACACATACAAAGTATGAGTGGTATTCAGGATGGATACCTCATATTTTCCCTAATTGTTTTCTTCTTATTCTTTGTAGGTATTTTGTGGTGGACTTTTACAGCCGATAAAAGCTATATCAAAGACATGGAAGATAAACCCTTTGAAAATTAATAAACATTCCCATGAGAAATAAAATATTTATTACTTTGTCCAGTAATATTATCTTCAAATCCTTCATTTTTGGTTTCTGCTTCTGTTTCAACTGGAATATTAGTTGAACCATTTTCCCCGTAGCGAGCTAAACCTAAAGAATAATTTTGTGCCATTCGAATATCAGTAACTACTTTCTGAGAAATCATAGTCAAGTCGGAGCGACGATTAACAGTGCGATAATTTACCAAAAAAATAGCCGTGACCATTGAAATAATGGCAATAGAAACAACGAGCTCGATAACTGTAAAACCTTTCTTTTTCATAAACTACTGATTATTAGCTTTAATTTCTTTCCAGAGCGGTAAAGCGTAATTAATATTTAAGGTTGTCGAAGTAGAACAAGTATAAACAGCATCATCGGTAGTCGACAAAGTAATTATAGTATTAGTCGCTCTAGTAAACATCATACTAGTTGAAGCGGCGGTTGGGAAAGTAATACTACCACCAGAATCGCTCATTGACCAAGCAAAAGAACAAACTGATCCAGAAGGACAACTAGTAGGAACACCACTGCCATCATTATAAT
>VEQB01000463.1 GCA_018883485.1 Bacteroidota bacterium | reverse complement strand
AATCATTGGAGAAAAAATATCCAAAGATATCATTAAAAGTACGACACGTACAACATGATATACCCAAAGCACCGTCAAGTACAAATATCAACAAATTAAAATCGCTGATACCAAAAAAATAAGTTATGATTTACCTTTTCACAGGTCAACCAGGTAGTGGAAAAACTACTTTGGCTAAAAGTCTTTTTCCGTTAAAGCCCTACGTTAGCTTCGAGAATCATGACCAAGTATTGCTTGCTACACAAGACCCAAGAGCTTTTTTGGCAAACTTTCCTAAGGGTGCAATTTTTGATGAAATACAACGTGTGCCAGCGCTTTTATCTTATTTGCAAGAAATAATTGATGGCCATAAACAAAAGGCGGGCTTATTTATTATCACGGGTTCTCAAAATTTGTTATTGCTCGAAACTATTAATCAGACCTTGGCAGGCAGAATTGCCTTTATTCATCTTTTACCTTTTAGTATTTCCGAAATAAAGCAAGGTCCAAATAAAAGAGATAGCCTAAATAAACTCATTTTAAATGGGGGCTATCCTAGGTTGTATGATAGAAAAATTGCTGCTACAGATTTTTATCCTAACTACCTGCTCACTTATGTTGAACGTGATGTTAGACAAATTAAAAACATTGCTAATTTAAGCGCCTTTCAGCGTTTTCTTAAGATTTGTGCAACCCGTGTTGGACAAGAGCTAAACTACTCTTCCTTTGCCAATGATACAGGTGTAGATCAAAAAACAATCCTAAGTTGGTTAGGTATTTTAGAAGCTAGTTTTATCGCATTTAGGTTGCAACCTTTTTATAATAATTTAGGAAAACGCTTAACCCAAATGCCTAAACTGTATTTTTATGATACAGGGCTATGTTGTTCTTTATTAGAATTGGCCAGCGAATCCCATGTAAATACCCACCCCCTTCGGGGAGCCTTATTTGAGAATTTGATGGTTTTAGAGTTATTAAAGCAGCGACTTAATAATGGCTTGCGCAGTAATTTATATTTTTGGCGAGATAGAACAGGGAACGAAATTGATATTTTATTGGAGCAGGCCAATGAGGTAATTCCTGTGGAATTTAAAACCGCCTCAACTTTTAATACAGACCAACTTAAAGGAATTCGTTATTGGAATAAACTTAGAAACTCAACTAAAGTTAGCTATTTAGTTTATACCGGAAAGCCGGCTAAAACTGAGAGTACACAAATTCTTAATTGGCAAGATCTTCTTAAAATTAATAATTCTTAATTTGACAAATTCGGAATCCAATTCCGTATTTGTCAAATTTTAGATTTTATCTTTTATTGAGGTTACTTGTTCTTAAGGTAAATAATTTAGGTGGCATAAAATTAATATTAAATTTCTCTCTTTTATTACTACATTTACACTCAAATTAAAACTATCCTAATTCATACTTCATACTTCCCGCCGCAGCTAAAGCTTCGTCGGGCAAGCATACCTCTAACTCATAGTTCATACTTCATAGTTCATAGTTCATACTTCATACTTCATAGTTCATACTTATAACCTCTTAATTCTAAAAATATGATTTTAATTCTTCTCGGTATTGTTGTTTTTATTTTATCTGTTACCCTTGCTAAATCGGGTCCATTAGAGAAATTCTCGGCTACGCTAAAAGTGGTAGCTATTGTTTTGATTGGCTTTGGAATGATAACCTCCTGTTTTAAGCAAATTAATGCTGGCTATGTTGGTGTTAAAGTCTTGTTTGGTAAAGTGCAAAATGATGTGCTAGAAAGTGGTTTACATTTTATTAATCCATTATTAGAGATTAAGGAATTGGATATTCGTACGCAGAATTATACCATGAGTGGAATCCACGATGAAGGCGATCAAGCAGGCGATGATGCCATACGCATTCTTACAGCAGATGGTTTAGAGGTAACTATTGATTTAACGGTTCTTTACAAGGTTGTTCCTTCTGATGCGCCAAAGATTTTAAATGAAACTGGGTTGGATTATAATGTTAAAATTATTCGTCCCATTACGCGCACAGCTATCAGAGACAATGC
>VEQB01000076.1 GCA_018883485.1 Bacteroidota bacterium | reverse complement strand
AGATGTGTATAATAGACAAGAATTACAGGACAGGCAGATGCCCTTAAATTAGCAATTGCCCGCGCATTGGTAAAACACAACGCAGAAATGAAGCCAGCTTTAAAAGTAGGTGGCTTGCTAACTCGTGACCCAAGAATGGTTGAACGTAAAAAACCAGGTCAAAAGAAAGCACGTAAGCGTTTCCAATTCGTAAAACGTTAATCAGAAACATTTTAAATTTCTATGTCTAATATCACGCACGAAGAGTTGCTGGAAGCGGGAGTGCACTTTGGTCACTTAACCCGTAAATGGAATCCGAAAATGGCCCCATATATTTTTATGGAGAAAAACGGAATCCACCTCATCGATTTACACAAAACAGCTGTAAAGCTGGATGAGGCCGCTAATGCCATTAAAAACATTGTTAAATCTGGACGTAAAGTTCTTTACGTAGCCACCAAAAAACAAGCGAAAGAAATCGTTGAAAACGAAGCAAAGCGAGTAAACATGCCTTACGTTTGCGATCGTTGGTTAGGTGGTATGTTAACAAATTTTGGTACCGTAAGAAAAAGCATTAAGAAGATGCAAACACTTGAGAAATTGGCTCAAGACGGAACCTATGTTAACATAAACAAAAAAGAACGCCTCATGATTGAGCGCGAAAAAATTAAGTTGAAAAAAGTATTGGGTGGAATTGCTGATTTAAACAGATTGCCTGCTGCGTTATTCATCGTAGACATTCGCAGAGAACATATTGCTGTTTCAGAAGCAACCAAGCTTAATATTCCAACTTTTGGAATAGTAGATACAAATTCAGATCCTACGCAAGTAGACCATCCTATTCCAGCGAATGATGATGCCGCAAAATCAATTGCTCTCATCACCCGTTACATCACGGATGCTGTAGTTGAAGGATTATCAGAACGTAAACGCGAAAAAGAGGAAACAGCAGATAAAGAAGCTGCTAGCGAAAAAGAAGAAGCTTAAATATAAAAAAGCCTTCCCATTGAGGTGAAGGCTTTTTTTAAAATAAAAAATTAAAACTATCAAAGGATGACAACCATTTCAGCATCAGATGTAAACAAACTCCGCACCATGACAGGTGCCGGTATGATGGATTGTAAAAAAGCATTGCAAGAATCTAATGGCGATTTTGAAGCTGCCGTAGATTTTCTTCGTAAAAAAGGCGCAAAGATTTCTGCAAATCGTGCAGACCGCGACGCCAAAGAAGGTGCAATCATTGCTAAAGTAAATCAAAATAAAACAACAGGTGTAATTCTTCAATTAAGTTGCGAAACTGATTTCGTTGCTAAAAATGAAGATTTCGTTGCCTTTGCTCATAAATTAGCGGATATCGCTTTGGCTAATAATGCTGCAGATGCTGATAGCCTTAAGGCATTATCAATGGACGGTACAAGTGTTGGCGACAAAATTATTGAGCAGGTTGGTAAAATCGGCGAAAAAATAGATGTAGTAAAATACGAAATTATGAATGGCACCAACTTGGTTCCTTACATACACGCTGGAAATCGTATTGGCGTATTGGTATCTTTAAATAATCCAGCAAATGAAGCAAACTTCATGGGAGGTAAAGACGTGGCTATGCAAATTGCTGCCCTTAACCCTGTTGCTTTAGATAAAGGTGATGTTGATGCTACTATTATAGAGCGCGAATTAGCTATTGGCATGGACCAAGCCCGTGCTGAAGGAAAACCAGAAAATATGCTTGAGAAAATTGCGCAAGGTAAATTAGGCAAGTTCTACAAAGATTCAACCTTATTAAATCAGGAATTTGTTAAGGATAGCAGCAAAACCATTGCTCAAATGCTAGATAGCATAGAAAAAGGTTTAACTGTTACCGCATTTAAACGAATTTCTTTATAATTTTTGAAAATCCTCTCCTTAGTGAGAGGATTTTTTTTGCTTAATATTGCCACATCAAATCTCAAAAACTCTAATTAACATGAAATACAATCGCGTACTTTTAAAGTTAAGTGGTGAAGCACTTATGGGAAATCTTCAATATGGTATAGATCCAAAAATTTTAGAACAATATGCAAAAGATATTAAACAAGTTGTAGATGCTGGTGTTCAAGTAGCCATTGTGATTGGTGGTGGAAATATTTTTCGTGGGGTACAAGGTGTTGCCGGCGGCCTTGTTGAACGCGCCCAAGGCGATTATATGGGAATGCTGGCCACAGTTATTAATGCTATGGCTTTGCAGGGTGCCTTAGAAAAATCTGGCATTCGTACTAGATTGCAAACCGCAATTCAAATGGATCAAATTGCTGAACCATTTATTAGAAGACGCGCCATTAGACATCTTGAAAAAGGAAGAGTGGTTATTTTCGGAGCTGGAACAGGAAATCCTTATTTTACTACAGACACAGCAGCCTCCCTAAGGGCTGTAGAAATTGAAGCTAACCTAGTACTTAAAGGAACTCGCGTAGATGGTATATATACAGCCGACCCAGAAAAGGATAAAAATGCGGTTAGATTTGAAAATATTTCTTACGATGAGGTTTATGAGCGTGGCTTAAACGTAATGGATTTAACAGCTATTACCCTTTGTCAAGAAAATAAAATGTCGATTGTTGTTTTTGATATGAACAAAGAAGGCAACTTTTTGAGCGTTTGCAAGGGCGAAAACGTGGGAACAACAGTAAGCTAATTAGTTCGCTTTTTCCCTAACCCCCAACACAGATTTTACCATGGCATAAATACTTTTGGCATCGTAGCCACATTCCTGGTAAAGTTCAGATTGTTCGCCATGTTCAACAATTCTATCTGGCATACCTAAACGCTTTACATCTGCATTATAGTGGTGATCTGCCATAAACTCTAATACTGCAGAACCAAAACCTCCAACTATAGTGCCATCTTCAACTGTGATGATATGCTTAAAAGTAGCAAATACCTCGTGCAATAATTCTTCATCAATAGGCTTAACAAAGCGCATATCATAATGTGCACCTTTAATACCTTCTTTATCTAATAGGTTCAAGGCGGTTCTTGCTAGATTACCTGCAGTGCCAAATGAAAGAATGGCAATATCAGAACCTTCTCTTAATTTTCTCCCTTTACCAATAGGTAATTCTTGAAAAGGGCGTTTCCAATCTATCATTACACCATTTCCTCTAGGATAACGGATACTGAATGGGCCTGCATTTTTCTTTAATGAGCCAGTGAACATTAAATTTCTTAACTCTTCCTCGTCCATAGGTGCAGAAACTACCATATTAGGTACACAGCGCATGTAAGGTATATCTAACATGCCATGATGTGTTTGTCCATCTGCACCTGCCAAGCCCGCTCTATCCATACAAAAGACTACATGTAACTTCTGTAAAGCCACATCATGAACTACTTGATCGTAGGCTCTTTGCATGAATGTTGAATAAATATTACAGAAGGGAACCATACCTTGCGTGGCAAGGCCTGCGCTAAAAGTTACGGCATGTTGTTCTGCAATACCCACATCAAATGCTCTTTCGGGCATGGCTTTCATCATAATATTCATGCTACTGCCCGATGGCATAGCAGGCGTAACACCAACAACTTTTAAATTTTGCTCTGCTATTTCAACCAAGGTATGTCCAAATACATCTTGGTACTTGGGTGGTTGAGGCGCTTCCAGAGGTGATTTAAAAATTTCGCCCGAAACCTTATCAAATAAACCTGGCGCGTGCCATTTGGTTTGATCCTTTTCTGCAGGCGCAAATCCTTTACCTTTCACTGTAACGCAATGCAACAATTTAGGCCCAGGAATTTTCTTTAAATCATTAAAAATTTTAACCATGTGGTTAACATCATGTCCGTCTACTGGTCCAAAATACCTAAATCCTAAAGACTCAAACATATTGCTATGGGTAAGCAAACCACCCTTTAAGGTATCATGTACTTTAGAGAGTATTTCTTGGGATACCTTACCCATTTTACTAAGTTTATCTAAGGTCTTCCAAATATCGTCTTTAAACTTATTGTACGTGGGTGAAGTGGTAATGTCTGTTAAATAATCTTTGAGAGCACCTACATTAGGGTCAATGCTCATGCAATTATCATTAAGTACCACGATTATATTGGCATTGGCAACACCGGCATGATTCAAACCTTCAAAGGCCATTCCACCCGTTAGAGCACCATCCCCAATAACAGCAATATGTTGCCTATTGTGTTCTCCTTTTAATTTAGAAGCAACGGCCATTCCAAGCGCTGCGGAAATAGAAGTTGAAGAATGCCCTACACCAAAAGCATCGTATTCACTTTCTGCCCTTTTAGGAAATCCAGAAATACCTTTGTAAAGCCGATTAGTATGAAAAATATCTCTTCTGCCTGTTAAAATTTTATGGCCATAAGCTTGGTGGCCTACATCCCAAACCAATTGATCATAGGGGGTGTTAAATGCGTAATGTAAAGCAACAGTAAGCTCTACTACTCCTAAACTGGCACCAAAGTGACCGCCGTAAACAGATACCGTATCAATGATGTACTGTCTTAATTCTGAAGTAATTTTTACAAGATCCTCCTCAGGCAATTTGCGTAAATCGGCCGGTATTTTAATTGGCGCTAAGTTCTTTCCGGGGTTAATTTTCATCTACAAGGTTTTTTCCGTTTAAGGCAATATTGCAATTACAATTGATATAACACGCTTTAAAGCATATGGTTTTACCTATTGTACCGGCGTGTAAAATACAATTAATCTATTAATTAGAAAAATAAACGATTAAACCCTAAATATTTTATAAACCCAAGCCTATAATCTAGCGTCGCTAACAATTAAATCCTTAGGATGAATAGACAAAACAGGTACGGTTGAATTTTTTATCATTTGTTCAGAATACTTTCCAGAAAAAAGGGAAATAATATTGGTTTCCTGTTCTGTCATAATGGTTATTAAATCTGCGTTTTTAACCTTTGCATAAGCTAAAATTAGCTCCGTAGGATTTCCACCCAACTGAATGCTAGAAGTACAAGGAATACCTTTTTCTGATATATTATTGCAAACTTGCCTCACATAATTATTTACCAGCACTTCGGCATCTTTTCCTTTATCACTGCTTACCCCAAATACGTGTAAGGTTCCGCCAAATGCTTTTGCAAAAGAAACTGCATAGGGTACTTTCTGCCGCGTCTCTGAAGATGTATCTATTGGAACAATAATATTTTTGAAATTAAAAGTGTTAGCTGTACAAGGTATAGTAAGCACAAGGCGCTCAATATGACCTATAATATTATTGGCTTCTTTAGCACTAACCAAGCCACCTGCTGTATCCCCAAACATCAAAGGCAGAATTAACAAATCACTTCCATCACTCTTGAAGTTTTTCGTTATTTCTTTTACACTTCCAATGGAAGTCGCTTGATAGTCTATGGGTAAACCCGCTAAATTATTGCCAATAACTAGCACCTTAACTTTTGATCCAAAATAAGCTTTTAAACTTGCAACTGCAACTAATGCAGCTTTGCAAGAACTTGCATCTTTTAGAGCGATGCAAATACTAGGTAAATTTATAGCCATAACTAAATGATTTCCAACTAAGATATTAAATAAAGGTTAGAAAAAACCTCGGTTGGAAGCACAAAATCCAAGTTTCAACGCTTATAGCCTTGAAAATAAGGCAAATAAAATTTAGGAAATTTTTAAGAAAGTATTAATTCCCGGTAAAAGATGGCTTTCTTTTTTGATTGAAGGCATCTACACCCTCCTTATAATCAGAACTTCTTCCTGCAATTTCTTGGCAAAAAGCTTCATATTCTAACATCTCATCCAAATTACTGGTAAAAGATTTAATTAGCATCTTTTTCATGAGACCAATGGCTTTAGTTGGTGCCATACTAAAATGGTTTGCTAATTTTTCTACTTCTTCATCTAACACTTCGGCCTTAACCACTCTGTTAATCATGCCCCAATCGGCAGCTTGTTGTGCAGAAACCTTTGAACCTAACGCAGCAAGTTCAAAAGCTCTGGCTGAACCAACCAATCGTGGCAGAAAATAAGAAGAGCCGCTATCTAAAACTAAGCCTACATTAACAAAAACCTCAATTAAACTAGCCTGCTCGCTGGCAATAATCATATCGCATGCAAGAGCCAAAGAACAACCGGCACCAGCCGCAACTCCATTAAGCTTGCAAACAACTGGTATTGGCAAATTCCTTATTGCCCTAATCATGGGATTGTATCGCTTATATAGGCTTTCACTTAAACTTCTATCCTTTTTACCTGCTATATCTTTTAAATCTTGACCACTACAAAATGCTTTTCCAGCGCCCGTAATTACCAGCACGCGAATAGATTTATCCTTTGCTGTTTTCTTTAAGGCATCGTTCACATCTGCACTCAATTGTTCGTTAAAAGCATTAAAAACATCTGGTCTATTTAAGGTAAGATTAGCTATTCCATTGTTTACCTCAAACAAAATTGTTTCATAACTCATAGTTCTAAAATTATAGGATTAATAGTAAATTTTAAGATTACAAACATGAGCAAAAAACCTAATAAATACCCAAGATATAATTGCTGTTGCTGATGTGCTTTTAAAGAATATCTGGCCGAAGCAACTAAACCGCTTACTAAAATAACAGGAATTAGAAGCAGTCTTGTATCCATACTTGCAGCATAGTTAGCAACTGCTAAAAGGCCAGTTAATGCACCAAGTGTTGCCATATGAATACTTATCTTATTAAAGAAATTAATTACAAAAACGGCCATAACAATGGCCGAACAAGCCAATAAATAATCCAATATCAATGGGTGTGTAGTTGGCGTTTTTACAAAATTATAGTAGTTGAAAAAGTAAAGTATCAACGTAATTAAATAAGGCAAGTTTCTTTCTTCTCTTTTCTCTAGAGTTATAGAATTAATTTTTCCAGTGATGCGCATTACAAAAACCAAAATCACTGGAATAATGCTTGAAGAGATAAAAATGAAGGAAATATAAAACCATTGTATCCTACTTGGCAATCCATGTGCGAGCTGTGGAAATAAGGAAAATAAAGCCAAGAGACACAATAAATTTATAAAAATTGGGTGCGCTATCCCAGATAAAAAATTGGCAAAAAATCGGTTCATACCAATTAATGCGCAGCTACCACGCTTATTTCAACGTTTGCATTTAAAGGTAATTTAACCACCTGAACTGTTTCCCTTGCTGGAAAATTTGCTTTAAAAAATGAGCCATATACTTCATTAATTGCGGCAAAATTTCCCAAATCTGTGCAATAAATAGTAGTTTTAAGAACATTTGAAAAATCCATATCTGCCTCTTTTAAAATGGCTTCAAGGTTTTCCATCACCTTTCTTGTTTCAGATTTAATATCGCTTTGAACCATTTCTCCAGTTTTAGCATCTTTGGCAACTTGGCCACTGGTGTACAAAACTCCGTTTATAAAAACACCATGGCTATATGGCCCAATGGGCTCTGGTGCGTTTGTTGATGTAATTATTTTCTTTTCCATGCGCTTTGGCTGTTTATATTTGTTTCTATTATCTAACTGCGAATATGAAAATTTTGGCGAGAGGTTCAAAGAACCGAATAAAAGAACTAAAAGAAAAACTTGAAAATGTTTCATGTGAGATAGTTGCTATTGATGATAGTGACTTACTTTCTGCTAATGTAAATAATTTTGATGTTATTTTCGACTTAAAATTTGACGAAAAATCAAATCAACTAAAATATTATGCAGGGCTTAAAGACATACCCGTTTTTGTTTGCGCTGTTAAGCAACAGCTTGCCAAGGTGGTATTTGATTATGGAAATAAAGTGGATTGCCTACTTTTTGGCATCAATGCTTTACCCACTTTTATCCATAGAAATCTTTTGGAAGTTTGTCTTTTAAAACAAGAGCAGCTAGCCCAGCTAGAAAATATTCTAAAACAGCTCCAATGGGATTTTAAATTGGTAAATGATAGAGTAGGCATGGTAACCCCACGTATTATTTTTATGATTATTAATGAAGCCTGTTATACATTGCAAGAAGGCACAGCCAGCAAAGAAGACATTGATACCAGCATGAAGCTTGGCACTAATTATCCCTTTGGCCCCTTTGAATGGGCTAACAAAATTGGAATTAAACATGTATACGAGACACTAGAGGCAATATACCAAGATACACATGATGAGCGCTACAAGGTTTGCCCACTTCTTAAAACCATGTATTTAAAAGGAGAGGAATTTTGATAAAAAAGCCCTTAGAAATTCTAAGGGCTTTTTATTTATTTAATCTTAAAGGCTTTCTTTACTTTTTCTACCATATCCAATTTCTCCCAAGTAAATAGCTCTACTTTAAATTTAGCCATTTTACCGTCTGGACCTTTAAACTCTTTGGTAACTATTTCATTTTTTCTACCCATATGTCCATAAGCCGCTGTTTCGCTGTAAATCGGATTGCGTAATTTTAAACGAGTTTCAATTCCGTAAGGTGTCATATCAAATATCTTAGAAACTACTGCTGCAATTTCTCCATCACTCATTTTTACTTTAGCAGTGCCATAAGTATCTATAAAAATACCCATTGGATCTTTAACACCAATAGCATAGGATACCTGAACCAATACTTCTGAGCATACACCAGCTGCTACTAAGTTTTTAGCGATATGGCGTGTAGCATAAGCAGCAGAACGGTCTACTTTTGAAGGATCTTTTCCAGAGAAAGCACCACCACCATGAGCACCTTTTCCACCATAGGTATCTACAATAATTTTACGGCCTGTTAAACCAGTATCACCATGTGGA
>VEQB01000462.1 GCA_018883485.1 Bacteroidota bacterium | reverse complement strand
AATTTACCCAAAGTACAAAATCCCTACCCAATGAAAAACCAAAATAAAAACTCCTTCATTCCAAATCACGGTGGCTACCAAAATCTTATTTCATACCAAAAAGCAGAAATAATCTACGATGGAACTATTTATTTCACCACAAGATTTTTCAAAAAATTTGATAGAACCATTGATCAAATGGTTCAGGCCGCTAGAAGTGGTAAGCAAAATATTGTAGAAGCCAGTATGGCCTCTGGTACTTCTAAAGAAATGGAAATAAAATTAACTAATGTAGCCAGAGCTTCCTTAGAAGAATTAAAAATTGATTACCAAGATTTTTTAAGGACCAACAAATTGTCTACTTGGGATAAGGAGCATAAACTAACCAAAAGATTTAGAGAAATAAATAAAACACCTAATGCCAACTATGCTACCTACCAAAAAGCCTTTGAACACGAACAACCAGAGATTTGCGCCAATTCTATAATTTGCTTAATTAATATTGTTAGCTATTTGTTGGCTCAACAAATTAAAGCCTTAGAAATTGCCTTTATAAATGAAGGTGGGCTAAGGGAAAGAATGACAAAAGCTAGAATAAAAATCAGAAACAATGGTCAATAAAATAAGCTAAATAAATAGTGACTAGTGCGACTGTGACGACAAGTCGCATTGGTCGCCACAGACCCTATAAAAACCCCATATTTCCCCAAACCTTAATAACCAAAAAAGCCTTGAAATTTCAAGGCTTTTTTATTTTGGGTGGTGATTCGGCTGGGACTCGAACCCAGGACCCCTACATTAAAAGTGTAATGCTCTACCAACTGAGCTACCGAATCGACTTAAGTTTGTATCCTTAAGGGGCTGCAAAGATATGTTTTGACCTTAAACTCCCAAACCTAATTTCATTTTTTTTCTAACAAGTTTAATAATTAGCTGAAAACCAAAGATTCTTATTTACCTATATCACTAAATTTTAAGGGCTCCTCAAAGTATGTCGCAATTTCTTCTAACTGCCAAGCATCACTTAACTTAAAATCTCCAATTTGGGTTCTACACAAACTTCCCAAGTAAGCGCCGTTGTTTAATGCCTTTCCAAAATCTCTAGCCAATGCCCTAATATAAGTGCCCTTGCTACACACAATTTCAAAATGAACTATAGGCATAGCTATTTCTGTAATCTCAAATTTAAACACTTCTACTTGCCTAGGTTCAAGCTTAAGCTCCTCCCCTTGCCTTGCAGCCATATAGGCTCTTTGCCCATTTACTTGTATTGCAGAAAAAGCTGGAGGAACCTGAGAAATCCTGCCAGTTAAACCTTGCGCTGCTGCGTGTAATTCTTCGTCTTTTAAGTGCTCCCAAACAAAGCTATGATCCACAGCGGTCTCGTTATCAAAGCTGGGAGTAGTGGCGCCTAAAACAAAAGTACCTGTGTACGTTTTAGGCATTCCCATGTACTTTTCAATGTTCTTGGTTTCTTTTCCAACGCAAATAATTAAGAGTCCGGTAGCTAGTGGGTCTAATGTGCCCGCATGCCCTACCTTAACTTTCTTCTTCTTTGCTTCTGCTGCAGGCAATTGTTTGTGCCACCGCCTTATAAGAAATCTTTTTATTTTATGGGTAACGTCGAAGCTGGTCCAAGTTAAGGGTTTATTAACCAACAAAACCGTGCCTGGGTTTTCATTAATTTCTTTAATAACCAACATACAGCTTAAACAATCTGAAGCTGGTATCCGAGGCTGTAAAGTATTAAGATGATAGCCCCTAATGCAATTCTATACCAGCCAAACATTATGAAACCGTGTTTAGTTAGAAAGGCAATAAAGCTTTTTATGGCAACCATTGCAACCACAAAAGCAATTACATTTCCTACCAATAAAACAGGTATACTTTCAATGGTAAATCCAACTTCTTTTTGAAACTTTAACATTTTATAAGCTGTGGCCGCAAACATGGTAGGAACCGCTAAGAAGAAAGAAAATTCGGCGGCGGCGGTGCGGGTAAGATTTTGGCTCAAACCGCCAATTATAGTTGCTGCAGAGCGCGAAAC
>VEQB01000075.1 GCA_018883485.1 Bacteroidota bacterium | reverse complement strand
CAATAGTGGTAGCATTTCCTAATGCTGGATTAGCCTGTAAATAATTTGTGTTTGAACCAAAACCATTATAAGCAAACACTGCAAAATGGTAATTTGTTCCAGTATTTAAACCGGTAATTTCAAATGAGGTATCAGTACCATTATAAACTACAAAGTTAGAACCTAATGCCATTCCGTTGCCAAAAATTGTATTCGCATTTAAAATCATTCCATTGCTAGGGAAGGAATCTACGGCAGATCCTTGTTTACCTAAAACTAGGTATTTGGCGCCATTACCTTTAGTAAAGCTCAATTTCATACTTATAGGGGTAATTTCGCTTATAGTTGCATTACTAGCTTGAACTGTAGGAGTTCCTGTATTTAATTCAACAACTACAAAATTTTGTTTTCCATTTGCATTGGCAACCACAAACGGACCACTTACAAAAAGTTGTTGCCCTAATTGTTTTATTGAATAAGCATTGCCACGTTCTAATTTAATTGGAAAGTCTAATTCTTGATTTGAATTTATTGAATAGCAAGTAAAACCTGAGGCTATGCTGCTAGAAAAGTCTCCACCAACATATACTAAACCATTGTCTTCTTCTAATGCCCTAACTGCACCGTTTACAGAAGGTTCCCAATTTGTAACAATTGCTGTACCAGTATCTACGGCTGCAAGAAAGCTTCTATCTGTACTGCCAATTTTGGTAAATTGCCCCCCTAATATTACTGAATTATTTGAACTAGTTATAGAATAAATAGATGAATCTGGATTAATATTCCAAGTACGCAGTGCTCCGGCATTTTGCAAAGAAAAGGATGCAATTCGATTACGTGTAGTTGAACCAATTTGAGAGAATTCACCAATTACATACAAATCAGATTGATGTAAATAAAGTTTTTTGGCTGGCCCATTAGCATTAGGATTCCAAGGTAGTGCATCTCCTGAAGTTGCATTAACCATCGCTAATGCATTTCTGGCATCCGTGTCAAGTGCAGTAAACTCTCCTGCGAGATAAATCGTGTTACCAATAACAAGTGCATCATTAACTTTTCCATCACTTAAGGCATCCCAAGAAGTAGGAATCAATGCAGTATCAACTATGGCTACACCAACTCTAAGAGAGCTTCCAATGGATATAAAATCACCTGCAACTAGAATTTCATTACCTACCAATTCTAAATCAAATATTGGCCCGTCTATTTCTAAGTTATTATCCAAGGCCTCTCCTGTTTGATTGTCGATTACGGCGAAGTTAAATAGATTTTTTCCCCCAAAGCTGCTAAAATTACCTGTTGCTAGGAGGGTGTCACTACTTGCCAAGATTACATTTACTTCTCCATTTACATTAGGTAAATTACCAGTTAGTGTGCCATTAGAAATACTAATGCCTGCAAGGTAATTTTTGTTGTCGAAGCCTATAGAATTAAAATTCCCGCCAACATATAAGGTATTGCCTTTAATTGCCATGGCATTTATCGGTCCATCTATTCCAGGGTTAAAGTTTGTAACTGCGTTTGTTAAAACATTTACCGCCGCTAAGTTACTTCTAATGGCTGAACCTACTTGAAAAAATGTACCCCCTAAATAGAGTACATTAGAGGCGATGCGCATTTCTTTTACAGATCCAGTTATATCCGCTCTCCAATTACGCAGTTGGCCTGTAGTAAGGTTAATGGAAGCTAAGTTTTTGCGGGCAACTGATGCAACTGTATCAAAAGATCCTGCAATAAAAAGTAAACTATCTGCAGAAGCTATTGATCTTACTACTCCAGATACTAAAATACTTAAGGGTAATAAATTTCTAGCACCATCATATGCTGCAATTGACACGCGTTGAGCACCTGAAATTAAATTAAAACTTCCGCCAATATACAGCACTCCATTACTGCTATTCAAAGCAAATACAGGGCCATCTGGGTTTGGAGAAAAACTAGTTAAGGTATTTCCAGCTAATTCAATACCTGCTATTCCAAATCTGTTTTGATTGTTAATAGTACTAAAATTCCCTGCAGTAAATAGGCAATTGTTATTAATGGCTAAATGTTGCACCTCACCATTAAAGGTAAAATTAAAGGAATTATCAAGAACCATCGCAGATGAAAATTTTGCCAAGGAACGCTGCGCTCCTCCATTTATGTTAAAATCTCCACCCAAATAAATGTTTCCTTGATTATCAGAAACCATGGCATTTATCTGACCGTCTATTATTAAACTTTTGTTTACCACTTTGGATTGAGTAAGGTGGTAACAACCTAAAGAACCGCTGCTTGGGCCTACATAATTAAACTCGCCTCCAATGTAGGTTTTGTTATTAAGTTTTACCGAGGCATTCACTTGTCCATTGGTTTCCCAATAATTTCCTAAAAGGTTTTGTGCTTGAGTAAAATAGCTTACAGAAAAAATGATAGCAAGAATGAGTATGAGTTTTTTCATATTTTTAAAATTAAAGGTTAAAAAAAGGAGCTGCAGAATACTGCAGCTCTTAATCAAATTACTTATTTAGAATAAGTTTATAATTACTTTGAACTTGGCCCAAGCTTACATGCAAGTTATAGAAGCCTGCAGGCAGATGGCTTAGGTCAAACGATTTTCTAATCAATCCAATTTCCTGTGCTTCGGTTATTTCTTGATAAACAATTTTACCTGATAAATCAACAAGGGTGTAATTAATATTTTGTTTCTCCTCGTTTAGTATTTCAAATTGTATGTTACCACTGCTTGGGTTAGGCCATAAGCTCGCGTTGGAAGAATTATTGCCCAATCTTGTAGTTTCTTCTCTTGGCGGTATTGATAATGCCGACGTAGCTGCCATAATATCTTGAATTTGCACAGCCGTTAAGGCACGCTTATAAATACGCACATCATCAATTGCGCCATTCATTCTATCAGCTAATGCAAAGGGGGTTGTCATATTTCCCGATGCGCCAATGGTGTAAGAAGTGCCACTTAAATTACACGTACCTGGGCTAAAGAATGGTGTTGTACCTTCTACATTTCCATTTAAGAAAATTTGAGATTGTATGCCGTTTTGGTAGGTTAATGCAACATGTGCCCAATTTCCTTGTGTATATGCTAAGTTAGCGCTAGCGGCTGATCCCACTGGATTTCCAGAGGCATCCATAACTTGCCCTAGAAGACCTCTGTTCTGATCAATATATAAATCGAAAACCAATGGGTTACCTCTATCGCTCGATAGGATAACATGATCCATTCCAGCTGGAAATGAGTTTACTCTTGCCCATGCCATAATGGTTACTTCATTTAAATTATTAAAATTAGGATTTGAAGGGATGGTAAATTCAACCCGCCCAGCACCTTGGAAATCATAGGCACTATTTGTAGTATTGTTTCTATCGTTAATTGCAGTAACCGATCCGCTTGGGGCAACTGAAACAATGGTTCCATTATAATTATTGCCACTAAAATCATTGGCATTTCCATTAAACCTAAACCATGCCACTAAATCTGCGGCTGGGTCGCTATCATAGGTAGCTCCTATATTATGCACAAACATATCCCAATTACCATTAGGTGGGGCAGGTTGAACTTTAGAAAACATCTCGTAACCGCCAAAAGTAGCAGTTTTATTGAAATAACCACATATGTAAGAATTGTTAGGAAGAATTGCATAAATTCCACGAGCAGCATCGTCATTTGGTCCACCAAATCTTTTAGCTACATTCATTACGCCTGTGTTAGTATAAATGGCTACAAAAATATCTAGATTGCCATTAGACGAAAGTGATTGGGCATCAAAATTGGCCGTGCCACCAAAGGTGCCAGTGACATAAATTTCTCCATTGCTGCCAATATCAACACCGGTTGCACCATCCTGAGAAATACCTCCTTGTTGCCTTACCCATTGAACGGAACCATTTGCGCCATTTATTTTAACCAAATAGCCATCCGTTACACCAGCACAAACGAGGTTAGTAGATCCAAAAGCAACGGTTCCACTAAATATACCAGCCATATAAACAATGCTGTTGGCGTCTACATCCAATGACATGGCTTTATCATCTCCTGTACTGCCATAATTTATAGCTGTTTGTGCAGTTCCATTAGAATCATATTTAACTAAAATTCCATCAGTGGCTCCAGCAAATCCGCTGGTTTGGGTACCAAAAGTTGCTGCACCTTTAATTTCGCCACAAATGTAAACATTGCCATTGCCATCAGTTCCAATTCCAAAACCAAAGTCATAACCAGAACTTCCTCCGCTTCTTGCCCAAATTAGGTCGCCATTCGAATTGTATTTGGCTGCTATTAAATCACTTTTACCATTTGTAGTTAAGGTAAGGGTAGAGTTAGAGAAACCAGTATTACCTGAGTGGAATCCACCAATTAAAATATTGCCTGACCCATCTATTGCCATCGTATTTATTACATCTTGGCTGTCGCTGCCAAAAGATTTAGCCCATAATGCATTTCCAGACGAACTGTATTTGGCAATGAACCCATCGTCGGTTCCATTTGAGGTAATTGTTAAGGCATCAAAATTGGCAGTATTTCTGAAAGAGCCGGCTATATATACGTTGCCACTAGCATCTAAAACTACTGAGGATGCTGCATCTTCGCCAGAGCCACCTGCTTGTTTTAACCATAAAAGGTTTCCTGTAGCATTATATTTGGCCAAGAAAATGTCGTTATTAATTGCTGTCATTTCTTGAAGCCCAAAATTAGAATTACCTTTAAATGTGCCAGCAACATAAACATTTCCACTTGCATCTACAGCAACCGAACCTGCTGCATCTGCCTCCGAGCCACCACCGATACGAGGCCAATTAGGTGCCGCTGTTTTGGTAAGGAAGGTTCTTGCTCCTGCAGTGCGGTAAGCATATTCCATCACAGAGGTGCCACTATTTAAAGCAGAATTATATTCAAATATTTTAAAATGATAAGTGGTATATGGCAATAAACCTGAAATATCTACTGTACCTCCAGTGCCAACACCAGGTCCATTGAATACTACTTTGTTTCCGTTTCCTAAATCTGTTCCACTTGCATAATTTGAGCTGGCCACATAGTTAACATTGTTCGTAGGTGTAAAATCTACTGGTAAATCCTTTCTCATTACTACCATTCTTTGTGTTCCATTGCCATTAACCCATCTAAAACGTGCAGCATTATGGGTTTCAATAGAACTTGGCGCAGAGGCATTTACACTTGGTGCTTGTATAGCCTGATCTGTCTTTTTTGAACCAAACAGGTTTGAAGTAGTTAGGTAGGCTGCACTATTTGGTAATAGTGGCAATTCGTTATATTCAATGGTTAAGTAACTATACTCTTTATTAGCTAAAAGGCCAGTCACATTTACAGAACTTCCTGATCCATTATATACAACTTTTCCATTATAAAATCCAGATATGCCATTTAAAGAAGCTCTCACCATAATTGTGTTTCCTGGAATTGAGTAATTGGCATTGGCACTATAGATTGAACCATTGCTTGGAAAGGAACTTATAACACCTGTAAGGGAACCTTCAAATGCCAAAACAAGGCGCTTGTTTCCATTTCCTGGTTGCCAATTAACCTGGGTAGTAGAGGAACCAAAGTTCTGGAAGGTCATAGTGTTTCCGGGGTTGCTTGGAGGGGTTGCTAATCCTATAGTTTGCATATTACCCCTTGCAGGAGAAATATTTCTATACCTAATTAACGCGCCAAATTCATTATATTCAAAAATTGCAAAATGGTAATTAAGACCTGCTTGTAAACCTTGAACAATTGCAGAAACATTTGGCCCTAATAAACCTTTGTAAACGGCAAAATTTCCATTACCTAAGGCAACCTGGCCATAATTACTACTCGCGTTGTAATTAACATTTATTGAAGGAATAAAATCAACAGGTGCGCCTTGCTTAGCAGCCACAAGGCAAAATTGACCATTACCTCTTACCCAGTTTAATTGCATAGAATTACTAGTAACTTGAGAAAAATTTAAATTGGCAGAGGAAGCCGTTGGCGCCATTAAATCCTGGGTTACCCCAATTCCTTGCAGTCTGTTTATTCCATACATGGTATTTATACCCGCCCCATTGTATTCTATGATGTAGAAAAAATAAGGAATACTTGGACTAAGTCCAGTTAAATCTGCAAATGCACCAGTACCATCATAAATTACGAATCCACCGCCTATAGTGCTGCCTAAACCCATATTCTGATTGGCAGAATAAGTGGCACCATTACTAGGTAATGCGGAAGGATATGCATTTTGTCTGGCAATCACTATTCTTCTTTGTCCACCGCCCGGTGTAAAATTTATGCGCATAGAAGTCATAGTAATATTCGTTACATTGAAATTTGAGGCGGCTACAGTTGGACCAGCTGGCGGTGTGTAGTTAAGAAATCCTAAATTTGAAAAGAAAATATTTCCAACAGCTTGAGAGAAGACCCCTCCAAATGCATAGGAATTATTATAGTAAGCAATATTTTGAATGGTGCCAGAAGTTGATAATAAAGTACTGAAAGTACCATTAGAAATATTGAATGATTTAATTGAAGTATAGTCAGAATATTCGATGGTATTGGCAAATGGCTTAACCATGGAAAGAACCTCCCCAGAAATATTGGAATTTCTGCTTATTAAATTTCCATTATTCCAATCTAAAATTGCCAATCCTCCATTCGCTGTTGTTCCTAATGAAAAATTCCCATTTAAGGCTTGATTAAATCCAAAACCAAACAAGCCCCCAATTGCAATTTGGTTGGCGCTGATTTGCACAATATCATTCACCCAACCATTCCAATATCCAGTTCCGTTAATTCTAGCATTAAATGTTGAAACTACATTTCCATTATTAAGATTAAGTTTAGCAAGTTTATTCATAGGCGAACTAAAAGTTCCTCCAACAAAAATAGACCCACCTAAAACTTTAACTACCCTAACAGCGCCTTGATTGGAACCACTTACAAGATTTGCATTAAATGATGTATTTCTGGTGGCGAAGCTAGTTACATTAAATGATGCTAAATAATTTATATTACTCGTGGTGGTAGTGAAATTGCCCCCTATGACTCTAGAGGAGGAAGCAGTTGTAAAATCACCCCCTACTAATACTGTTTGGCCACTAGTGGCAATGCTTCTAACTATGCCATTAAAACTCATTACCACTTGATTATTTACATTTCCTGTATTGAAAAAAGTAATAAAATTATTGCAAGGGTATCCGCCGGAAGTAGCATAAAAATTTCCTCCAATAAACACATTATTTCCTGAAGCTTCTATGGCCAATACCGTCCCATTGTTTATGGTTGAATTGAAAGTAGTAGGTAATCCTGTCTGGGTATTAATAGCTGCAACCCTATTGCGTTTGGCAAATTCAATCTCTGTAAACTGGCCTCCCATTAAGATGAGGTTATTAACTGTCCCAATAAAATTAACAGTTCCATTTGGATTTGGCGCAAGATTTGGCAATAATGCTGCTGACCCTAAAATATTTGCATTTGAAAAGGCTGCAGCATTAATATTAATGTTTGTTTGTCCTTGTATAGTAGAAAATGCTCCCCCTACCAATAATCTATTGCCTGCAACCGTTAACGTATTAACTGGGCCATTAGGATCGGGATTAAAAGTTGAATAAACTTGATTATTATTTACTATCGTTATTAATGCTAAATTTTTTCTAAGAATGTTAGTGGTGTTTCCTGGATTTCTGAGGGAGGAAAAAGAACCTCCAATAAATAAATTAGTACCAGCAACCGCCAAGTCCAACACAGTTCCATTTACCTGCACTGCTAAGCCAAATACACCGTTTGTTTGAAGGTCTATACCCCCCAAATTCATTCTTGCACTTGAACCTTGAAAGAGAATATTTTGCCCGCCAAAAATGAGGTTTTGATTATACAGCTCTAAGGCAAAGATTCTAGCATTGTTAGTGCTGCTTATGCTGCTCGTTGATCTAATATTTGGGTTCCATACAAAATCAAAGGTGTTGCTATTAGTTGTAATACGAATTAAAGGCCTAAAATTATTTGTAACAAAAAATCTGCCTCCAAAATAAATATGATTGCCATAAACTAAGGCATCATTTGCAACACCAACAACTTGAGCAGTTGGCCAAGATAAATCTTCTGAATTAGTGTTTTGGTTAAAACATTTAATCCCAGCATTATGACAAACAAAAACTCTTCCTTGGTGCACTAAAATTTTATTTACATCTGAAATTTGTGCAGATTGTTGCAAACTAATAACGGTTCCTACACTTGAAACACGCATTAAATTAGTTGCAGAGGTAGAACCATTGCTAAAGGTGAAACTACCGCCTATATATAGACCGCCAGATCCATCCGGACTAACTGTTCTTACCGTTCCCACAATTTTTGAAAAAACCGCAGCCAGTGCGGTTGAAGCGGGTTGCAAAGAAGTAGGGTCAATACCTAATAATGGCCCAGTGGTTGCGTTAATGGCGGTAAAACTACCGCCAACATAATTGATGTTTCCAACTTGTTTTTGGGTGAAAACAGTATTGTTAAATTTTAGCCCCCCATTGTAAAAGGTTGGGGCTTGACCAATCGCATCATTCCTGAAGCTTAATAAAAGAATCAGCAAAAGGTAGGAAAAAAGTTTATTCATAGTATTATAAATTAATTGTTTTTAATCTAAAAAGCACATCGAATGTATTATTAAACCAGCTCAAATACAAGCATAAAGCGAAATAAATTAATGATTTAAATCAATATTTCACCGTCAAAGCTAATGTGCTGCAATCCCAATACTTTCCCTTCTTTTTGCACTTTAACCATTATGGATGAGGCCAAAGCGGGCAATTCCAAACTTTCGGAGCGGTAATAGG
>VEQB01000461.1 GCA_018883485.1 Bacteroidota bacterium | reverse complement strand
ACCTTAATATTGGCCACAGAACCTAATACCTCAAGCTCAAACTTAACCTTCTCTAACACCACCTCAAACAGCGTTCAGTTAAACTGGACGAATGGAAATGGCACATCAAGAATTGTAGTTGCAAGCAGAGACCAAGCAGTAAGCACTTTGCCAATGGATGGAGAAACCTATGAAACAGACAATACCTTTAATGGCAATTCATCTTACCTTTCTAATAATGAAAGAGTAGTATACATAGGAAATGGCAACCAATTCACACTAAGTGGCCTTGAACCTAATACCACTTACCATTTTGCAGTAATAGAATCTAATGGTTCAAATTTCACTATCAATTACCAAAGTCAAGGATTTTTAATAGGGAATAACAATACCAAAAGCGATATCAATATTCCAACACAAGCCTCAAGAAATATTTCATTTACAAAGGTTGGCTCTGATACCTTAGAATTTTCTTGGACCTCTGGAAATGGAGAGAAGAGAATTGTGATTATGCAAAAAGAAACGGCAATTACTGCACAACCTAACTTGGGTAAAACATACACCGCCAATAGTGTATTTGGATTAGGCGATTCCATTGCACAAGGAAATTATGTAGTTTATGCAGGTAATGGCAATGCTACTTTGGTTACAGGCCTTGCACCTAATACCAATTATCATGTTGCCATATATGAATATAATGAATCAGTTCAAGGAGCTTTATATTTATTAGATTCATTTGCAATTGGTAATGCCAAAACCTTACCCTTAACTGGACTTTTTAAAATAAAAGGAACAGGATCTATTAAAGCATTTCCAAACCCTGTAATTGATGGTACTATTTACCTTAATTTTGAAAAGCCACTTGTGGCTGATGCAAGAGCCTATGTATATGATATTACAGGTAAATTAGCAGTAGAAACCATCCTTCAGGTTGATGGAAAATTTAACTGTGAGTTATCTTTAAAACAACTAGACGCAGGATCCTACTTTTTGAAGGTTCTTACAGGTAAAGATATTTACCAAATAAAATTGCAAGTTCAATAGAACTTGCAATTTTTCAATTCTATTTAAAATTTTAATTAAGCACGTATGAAAAAAAAATTATATATTTTTCTCTTAACTATAACACTCATTTATGGTTGTAAAAAAGATTTGAATTTTGACAAATTTAACGATTTAACCATTTCTTCAGAATTGGGCATTCCTTTAGCCATGATAGAAATGAAGATGGATCAGCTAATAAAACAAGATACCAATATTTTTTATGACCCAGATGGTTTTATTAGATTCATCATTAGAGAAGATTCAATTGCTAGTTTTCCTGTAGATAGTTTTATTAACCTTCCCCCTATTGAACCAGTTTCTGTGAATAGTAAACTAGGTTTAATTGATATTGATAATATAACTGTGAATGAAAGTAGGACATTAAGTCAATTATCAGAAAGTTTTTCAACTTCTACTAAAAATGCACTAGAATTAGTTGCTGGAACTGTTTCTATTTTTCCTTCTATTACAGATCAAAACAATAATGTAAGTCCGCTTGAAATAGGATCTTCCCAATTTTCTTCCGTAGAATTAACGAGCGGCTATATGGTAATTAGTCTTAAGAATAATTTAAAAGTTACTGTAGATCAAATCACTCTAAATTTATTTAATACTGTACCGTTTCAAACTTTGGTAGGGCAAATCATTTTCACAAATATTCCACCCGGGGCTACAAAAAAAGATTCCATAAATATGGCTGGCGTTACGCTGGGAAATAATTTAGGTTATTCACTTCCGGTATTTAGAACATTTGCCAGTTCTAGTCCGGTTTTGGTTGACCTAAACGATGGGATAAATTTTGAGGTTCAAACAAAAGAAATGAAGGCTTCTGGCGGAAGCGCTATATTTCCAAGCCAAACCATTAATGCCCAAGATTTAAATGTAGATATTAAGGCAGATGACTCTACTATAAGAATTAGAAATGTTGAATTTGAAAGTGGCTTAATTAATTATTCAGTTGCTTCCAATATTAAAGAACAACTAAATATAAAAATTACATTAGAG
>VEQB01000460.1 GCA_018883485.1 Bacteroidota bacterium | reverse complement strand
AGGCAGTGGTGCATGCAGAGCGTAATGCCAATCTAAAAATCCTATTTTTAAATCTTTCTTTGTATATTGGCAGACAATTGAGAAAAGCCAAGAATGCGGCTTAATCAGTTATTTTAAGGCAAGCATTGCTTGTTTATTGTTGAACCTACTTAGAATAAAATATATATAGTATGGGATGTGTATCAGGATCTTGCGGCACCGGAGGAGGTTGCAGCAGTGGCGGTTGTAGCAGCGGTGGCTGTAATAAATTAAATACCTACGATTGGTTGGCAGAAATGGATATGCCACCACATATGAAACCTTTTGATATTGTTGAAGTGCATTTTAAAGGTATACGCAAAGAATTTTACAAAGCAACTAACCTCAACGATTTCTTTATGAATGAGTATGTAGTAGTTGAGGTTGAAAATGGGTATGATATTGGAAAAGTAAACCTTAAAGGTGAGCTGGTGAAGTTGCAATTAAAAAAGTATAACCGTAGCGAACACGATACTGATTTTAAAAAAATTATACGCTTGGCCACAGAGGCCGACATAGCTAAATTTAAAGAAAATCAAGAGTTGGAAGTACCAACCATGTATAGAGCTAGAAGTATTGCCATGGAATTGGGCTTAAGTATGAAACTTAGCGATGTAGAATACCAAGGGGATAGACGTAAAGCCACTTTTTACTATACTGCAGAAGAACGTGTAGATTTTAGAGAACTTATAAAAAGATTAGCCGATTCGTTTAAGGTGCGCATAGAAATGCGCCAAATTGGCTACAGACAAGAAGCTGCGCGTTTAGGCGGCATTGGCTCGTGTGGCAGAGAATTGTGTTGCAGTACCTGGCTCACAGATTTCAAATTGGTTAATACTAGCGCGGCACGTTACCAAAATCTATCTTTGAACCCTCTCAAATTAAATGGGCAATGCGGTAAATTAAAATGTTGTTTAAACTTTGAGTTAGATTCTTATTTGGAGGCCTTGAAAGAGTTCCCTGATGAAAATAATTTTACACTTAAGTTTGAAGACGAACGCATCTTTAAGCAAGTAAAAACAGACATACTTAAGCGTATCATGTGGTTTGCACCTTACTCAGAAAATGGTGGCGATTGGCTTAGCTTGCCTGTGGCAGAAGTAAACGAAATACGCGAAATGAATAAGCGTGGTGTTTTCCCTCCTTTGGCGGTTCAAGAAAAGAAACAAATAAAATCTGAAAAAGGAGAGCTTGAATTTAAAAATGATATGGGTACTGGCAGCTTAACGCGCTTAGATGAACGTGATAGAGGCAACAAGAATAAGAACAATAGAAGGCCACAAGCAGCATACTCTAAAAGAAATCCCAACAACAAACCAAATCGGCCAAACAAAAAACCTAACCCACCCAAACCGCAAAACCCATCATGAAAAATGGCTTTTTAGTTCTGCTAGGTTCATGCCTACTCCTTTTCTTTTTAAGCAGTTGCGATAAGGCACGCATTATTGATGAAAACAAAGATATGCCTGCCTATGGTTGGTATTATAAAAACAAATTGGCCATTGATTTTGAGATTAAAGACACCAACCGCGTGTATAATGTAATGGTTAACTTAAGGGTGGGTAATGAATATCCTTTTAGCAATCTATTTGTAATGCTAAACCAAACCTCGCCTACTCAAAAAATAGTGAGCGAACGAAAAGAGATTTCTATTATTAATGAAAGAGGTATTTGGCAAGGAAAAGGATTAGGGAATTTATATGATTTTCAAGCGACTGTAATGGAACGCGCGCGTTTTAAAGAAATAGGTTTATACCATTTTGAAATAGAGCAAAACATGCGCTTGGATACACTCCCACATATTATGGCTGCCGGCTTAAGGGTTGAAGATTATGCGTTAAGCAAAGAATAAGATTTTTCTATTTGAACCAACGCTGCGCCATGCGTTGGGTATAACTGCAGAAATCTAATAGTCCTTTATCATATATTTCATTACCTAAACTTTCACCTGCTTCGTTTAATACTTCCTTTGTATAGTGCGATTCAAAAATACGTGCAGACACTATAGACT
>VEQB01000459.1 GCA_018883485.1 Bacteroidota bacterium | reverse complement strand
TTTTAATATCGGGCTCAATATGCTGTTTGGTAATACTATTTTCTTTAGGTAAACTGCTGCGAAGAACACGCGTAAATTTATGTAATGATTCAAATTGTGGACCCAAATCTAAGTAATGAAGGAAAGCATCTTTTTCATGCCCCACATCTACAAAGGCAGCGTTCAAACTAGGCATAATTTTTCCACCTATGCCTAAATAAACATCACCTACTTGAAAATTGCTATCAGCTTTTTCATGGTGAAGTTCTATAAGTTTGCGATCCTTCAGGATAGCAATATCTACTCCTCCCGACGGATTTGTATTAATAATCAATTCTTGATTCACGTAAATAAAATTTTAGGCAACTATGTTGCTAAGGTGAGGGAGGGTAAAAATGGGATAACTTAAGAGGAGTTATATAACAAGAAATAGAAGATGAACCTTGTTCACCTTCTATTTATTTTTAGACATTATTTTTTCTTATGTCTGTTTTTACGTAAACGCTTTTTACGCTTGTGAGTTGCGATTTTATGGCGTTTTCTTTTCTTACCACTTGGCATAATTAGTTAGAATTTTTGAGGTTATTAATTGTGATTTCGATATTCTTTTTTGCATTGTCGTCTGGAACCAAAGTTTTAAAGGTTTCAAACGAACGGATGGCTTCTTTTTTCTTTCCCATTTGCCCAAAGGCTTCTCCTAAATAGTAGTGAAACTCTGGATTCATGGGCTGCAATTTAACAAGAGTTTCGAATCTTGCAACTGCTTTATCTGATTGCCCACTTCTTATAGACAACATTCCTAGTGTATAATTGGCCTCTATATTATTAGAATCGCGCTTGGTAACGTCTTTTAACAATTGAACACCTTTCATAATATCTAGATCATTTTGTATGTAACAAATGGCCAATGCGTTTTTAGCTTCTATATTGTTGTCATTTAAAGCAATTACCTTTTCAAAAGCTACAATGGCCTCTTTGGAAGCATAAATCTGCATACTTGTATCTTCGCACATAGCAGCAAACTCATAGAATTTTAGTCCAGTGTTGAACCAAGAATTTTCATCGTTAATTTTTGAAGCAACTTTTGCATAAAAATGTGCTCCAATAAGCGGGAATCCTAAAGAATCAAACAATCTGCTTAAATCTGCTATCACAAATAATCTTGCATTGGCAGAATCTGCTTTTTGTATTTCGGCAGAAAGTACCTCCCAAGTTTGGGGAGGAACTGAATCTTTAATGGATGCTAAGTAAGCATCAAAATCAAAACTGCGCGCTACAACAGAAGATTCTGGTGTAAATTCAGTCTTTAAATCGCTATGCGAACTCTTGAAATTTAAATAAACAAGGATTCCTACCAACGATAAAAGTACCGCAATAATAATGATTTGAGCTTTGTTAAATTGCATTATGCTTCTTTAAGCGCTTGCTTTGCTTCTGCTTCTCTTTTTACCGCATTGGTTTTTACTACCTCACTTTTCTTGATTTTATCTACAAAAGTTTTTGCTGGCTTAAAAGAAGGAATGTAATGCTCATCAATTACCATATACTATATTTTCAGTTTATCTTAATCCTAGCAATGGTGGATTCACAATTTCAACAGATTCAGATATGAATCTATCTATTATAAATAATTTAGGTCAGGTTGTGAAAGAAATTTCGATCAACTCATCAAACAATTACAATGCTTCTGTTTCTAATTTAGCAAATGGAATTTATTTTGTAGTTGGCAAAAACAATGATCAATTAATTAAAACTAAGATCATCGTTTCAAAATAAACAATCACTCTTATAAATTTAAAAGGGAAGCCAAATACGGCTTCCCTTTTTTTTGAACTAAATGTAATATTGAACCAACTGGGGCAACTAAATTTTATAACATTTTATTAATAATTTGCAATTTTCTTTAAGCTATTATTGCTTACATTTGACGGATAATAATTCAAATCTTAGAAAAATGAAAAAAATCTTTACTACAGCTTTAGCCCTTTTTGCTATTAAAGGGGCACTAGTTGCGCAAACTTGTACGGCCGTGCCGATGATAACACTAACAG
>VEQB01000458.1 GCA_018883485.1 Bacteroidota bacterium | reverse complement strand
GAATATTATAATTCATTGAATGCTCTAGAAATGGAGAATCATTATTTAGGCCCAATTGTATTATCCAGAGATATGATAACAAGTAATTTGGAATTTGATACTTATTTTCATGAGGAAGGCCGCATTGTAAATTTAAAGAAAGAGAATGTAATCAATAATGGTGCTAGTTTTAACAATCAGTTACAACACCAATATGATTATAAGGACCATTTAGGCTATACAAGATTAACATATGTTCCAAAGTTAATAAATTATGATTGGTTTGCCTCTTTTGAATCATTAGACCAAACGAATGACCAAGTTTATCCAGGTGATATAACAAACCTAACATATAACCCAAACAAACCTCGTTTTGAAAGATGGATGGAGAATAGATCTAGTGAGGACTCCTACGAGGGTTTATTTAGTGCAAAAGTTACCGATTTTAATGGCCCTAAAATTGATTTATTAACCCAACCAGGTGACACATTAGAAATTTCGGCATATGCTAAAACTAATGGAATTGTGGAGCCACCTTCCATAACTCCTTCTTGGATTTTAGGTCTCATAGGAGTAATCCCTAATCAATACATTATAAATGAAAGTGGGAATTATTCATATACAGGACCACAGTTAACTATAAATTTTATACCAATTATTTTTAATATTATTAATTTTTTTAACAATAATCCTGATAATAGTTCTCCTTCTGGTGCATTAATCGCTCGTTCTTTTGATTCAAGTAATAATGTAATAAATGCCTATTCAATTCCTGTTTCCAACCAAAATTGGACTGAGATTAAAGTTACTTATCCAATTTTGGATGAAAGGGAAGTAAAAGTAGAAGTGTTTTTGGCATCTAGGCCTGGAAATACTACCTTTTATGATAATGTTTCGATTCAAATGAAACGAAATATACCAAAAATTATTCAAGAAAATCATTATACCCCATTTGGTTTAAACATTAGGGGATTAGAATTTGTGGATGGGCGTGATACAAATCATTTTCAGTTATTTGGAGGCGAGGAACTTGTTTTACGTAATAAATTAGAGTTAAATGATTTTGGAGCTAGGTGGCTTGATCCTCAATTAGGGAGGTTTTTAAGTGTTGACCCAATGGCACAAGAACGACCAAGCTGGACACCTTATAATTTTTGTAGCGACAATCCAATAAACAGAATTGACCCTGACGGTAGGCTTGACGACATTGTAATTACAGGAGAAAACAATTCAAGTGTAACACTTAAAACAGACATGATTGATATTAAAGTTAATGTTACTTCTTTGGGAATTAATTTTGGAGGTAATTATGTTTTGCAAGGAGAAGAAGTTTTGAGTGCGGGATTAGACATTGTTGGAATGTTTGACCCAACAGGAGTTGCTGATGGTTTAGGTGCAACACTTGCAGCAAAAAATGGCGATTGGTTAAGTGCAGGAATAAGCGGGTTAGGTATTATTCCGTATGTTGGTGATTTAGCAAAAGCAGGTAAAATTGGAAAAGACATAAAAATTATTGAAAATGCTATTGAGGCAGTTCATGGTAATTCTAAACTTAGTCAGAAAACTCAACATGGTTATGAAATATTTAATAAGAAAACAGGCGAAATTTTAGAATATGGTATTAGTGGACAAACATTAAAAAAAGGCGGAGGTTCGCCACGAATAGACCAAAAGTTAAACACCAAATATGGCAACAATCCTGATGTTGGAGGGAGAGTTACTGAAACAAGTATTCCTAATAGGCAAACGGGATTATACTGGGAACAAAGTAAAGTAAATGACCATGCAAAAAGCAATAATGGTGTAGGACCAAGATTTCAAAAGAGACCTCAACCAAAATTGAAATTATGAAACTTAGACAAATAGCCTTAAGAACTACATACAAGTCGGCTTACGCTGAAAAATTTAATCCTGAAAGTAGGGCTGTTCCTGAACTATACTTGACTTTTATTAAAGACCTCCCAACGCCATTTGTGCAGCAAATCAATATATTTATTTCTGATGATTGGAAAAATTCATTAACAAGCACTATGAAGGTTACTGGATTTAGAG